>JAFKFP010000109.1 GCA_017308185.1 bacterium
AATCATCGAGGAGGGGCCGGGGCTCGCGGGCCACAGTGATGCAGACGTTTTGCTGCATGCCATCACGGATGCGGTGCTCGGTGCGGCCGCGCTTGGCGACATCGGTCACTACTTTCCGCCGAGTGATCCACGGTGGGCGCACGCCGACAGCGCGGATTTCCTGCGGACTGCACTCCGCCTGGCCGGCGAGGCGGGATGGGCGCCAGGAAACATCGACGCCACTGTGCGGACGGAGCGGCCAAAGCTAGCGCCTTACATCGAACACATCCGTTCTCGCGTAGCAGACATCACTGGCATCGCGGTCGAATGTGTGAGCGTGAAGGCGAAGACCGCAGAGGGACTCGACGCTGTCGGGCGAGGCGAGGCGATGAGCGCGGCAGCCGTGGTGTTGCTGGAATCGGCGTGAAGATAGCCCGAAGCCCCGGGGCGGGAGACAGTGATCGGCATGCATCGAATCCGGCGACGTAGGCGGGACTGGCTAGTGGCGGCGGTGGCCGCCGCGGCCCTGCTTGTTGGCGCGTGTGGCGGTGGTAGTCACACACCTGCGGCGGTGTCGCCTGGCAATCTGAGCTTCGTGGTCCGCGTAAGCGACAACGTCTTCACGCCGAAGGCTCTCACGGTGCCGTCGGGTACCTCAGTCACGTGGGTGTGGTCAGGGAAGAACAAGCATTCGGTCGTGGGGACGTTCGGGAGCCAGGACGTGCATTCGCCGACGCACCAGGGGAGCGGCGAGCTTTCAGTGACGCTGCATACCCCGGGCACATGGGAGTACGAGTGTGGAGTCCACGGCAAGGCGATGAGCGCCAGTATCACGGTGAACTGAGCGCCGGGCTACGGTATTTCGGGAATCAGATCGGGCGGCTCAGCGCCCAGCTGGGCCTCGGCGCCTTCCTCGACCGGCTTGAAGTTCCTCCTCAACGGCAGCTCTTTCATGAAGATGGCGAAGATACCGGAGGTGAAGATGTCGCGATTCGCCTCCGCGATGGCAACCTTCTGGGTATGGAGCGCACTCTCGAGCAAACGCTCTCCGTCTGTCGGCGAGGCCTTACGCACCTCGTCCTGGACCTGCGCGAAGTGCACCTTGTCGAGCGCGAGTGTGGGGTCGTTGAAGGCGGCGACGACGGCGGGCGGGAACGCTGCGCGATCGGCGGCAGGGAGTTCGCTCTGGAAGGCACTGTGGTAGGAGGACGCTAGGATGGCGCCAAAGACGGCCGTACCGAGCACCGTGCCAATCTGCCGGAAGAATTGGCTCGAACTGGTGGCGACACCGAGGTACTCATAGGGCACGGCATTCTGCACCACCAGTGACATGGTGGGGAGCACAAGCCCGAAGCCGAACCCGAGGACGACCATGATGCCGGAGATGGCCAGTTCGGGCGTATCGATGGTGAGCCGGCTCAGGAACACCATTCCGCCGACGATGATGACCGAGCCGAGTATGGCTACCCAGCGGTAGCGGCCCGTACGCGCGATCACCTGCCCTCCGATCACACTTGTCACCAGGACGCCGAGCGACTGGGGAGTGGTGATCACGCCTGACGCCGTGGCTGAAGCGCCAAGAGCCGTCTGCACGAACGTGGGAAGATAGGCGATGACGCCGAACATGCCAACGCCGAGCGTGAACACGATGAGGTTCGAGAGGACAAACACGCCGTTGCGGAAGAGATGCAGAGGGAGCATCGGTTCGGGGTGGCGGCCTTCCTGCCAGATGAACACCGCCACAAGCACGGCGGCGGCCGCGAAGAGGCCGATGATCTGTGCGGACATCCAGTCGTAACGGCTACCCGCCCAGACGAGGGCGAGCAAGGTCAGGACGGACGCGACGGAGAGGAAGGCAGCGCCAACGAAATCGATCTTCGGCTTGCGGGCGCCGCGGCGGTTCGGAAGATTGAACCAGATGGCCGGGAGCGCGATAAGCGCGAACGGGACGTTGATGTAGAACACCAGCCGCCAGTCGACGGAGTCGGTGAGGAAGCCGCCGACGGTCGGCCCGAGGATGCTCGCGAGGCTGAAGGTGCCTGTGAACATGCCCATGTACTTGCCACGCTCGGCCGGGGGGAAGATGTCGCCGATAGTGGAGAAAACTGACGAGAAGATCATGCCGCCGCCGATACCCTGGAGCGCGCGGAAGAGGATCAGCGAAATCATCGTTGGAGCGGCGCCGCAGAGCCCGGAGCCGATCATGAAGACGATGATGCCGACCATCACGAACACTTTGCGGCCGTAGACATCGGAGAGCTTTCCGACGAGCGGGATCACCACTGTCGAGGCGAGCATGTAGCTCGTAAACATCCACGAGAGGAGGCCGAATCCGCCGAGGTCCGCGAGGATCTTTGGTGTTGCAGTGGCGACGATAGTCTGGTCCAGGGCGCCCACGAACATCGCCAGCATGAGGCTAACGATGAGCAGCCAGCGTTGCCGGGTATCGAGAATTTCACCTAGAGGGCGGATGTCGGAGGACACAGGAGGGATCCTTCACGCGAACGTCAGGGTGAAAGCATACGGAATGGTTCGCTTGGTGCAAAGGGTCACACGCAAAATTTCACACGGGATTGATGGCACGTTCGACGGTCACACCGAACCGCCGGACGTGCGGGCCTAAGGCTGGAGGAACGCGGCCAAGATCGCGGGAGCCGGGAGAGCGAGAGCGGCTAGCTACGGGCGCGGTAGTGCAGATGGACGACACCGTTTGCGAAGCGGTGCTCGCCGACGAGATCCAGGTCGATGCGGACGTTGCGCGGCAGCCAGCCGAGGCCGGCGCCCACTACGACGGGGTATACGACGACGTGGTACTCATCGACGATGCCGGCGCGGATGGCGTGGGCGGCGAGTGTGGGGCCATTGATGCTGATATCGCGAGCGGACTCGTCGGTCATCTTGCGGACCGCGGCGGCGTCGAATTCGCGCTCGAGCGTCGTCTTCGGAGTGGAAACGTGCTGAAGCGTGCGCGAGTAGACCACCTTGTCCGCGGCGCGCCAGATGTCGCCGAATTCGCGGATGACAGCCGGCTCGTCGTGGCGAGTGCCGAGCGTCTGCCAGACAGCCATCGTCTCGTACACGCGCCGGCCATACAGATAGGTGCCGATGGGGCGTTCGAGGTCGTTGGCCAGGGCGTGCACTTCGTCGCTTGGCTCACTCCAGTCGAAGTTGCCGGCCTCATCGGCGACGTAGCCGTCGAGCGACGTGTTCATCCAGTAGATGAGCTTTGCCATGGGCGAGACCTCGGCCTAGTAGCGCTTTTCCTTGATGCGGGCTGCTTTGCCCGTCAGGCCGCGCAGATAGTACAGGTTCTTGCGGCGGACCTTGCCGTGGCGCGTCACTTCGATCTTGTCGACACGCGGGCTGTTGATGGGAAAGGTGCGCTCTACCCCGACGCCGCTCGCAATCTTGCGGACGGTGAAGTTCGAGACGAGACCTTTGTTGCGCTTGCGGATGACCACGCCTTCGAAGACCTGGATGCGCTCTTTGTCGCCCTCGACCACTTTGGCATGGACGCGGACGGTGTCGCCGCTGCCAAATTCAGGGACGTTGGTGCGCGGTTCGGTGTCAACCAGCGAGTCGAGTTCGTAGGCCATGTCTTCTCAATCCTTGGAAACGTAACCTTCGCAGGATACGCGGGCGACGGATTATGAGCCAACACCGGCATCGAAGCGCGCGAGCCGCCTACGGCCGCTCGTGGCGATAGAAATGCACTTCAAGCGGTTCGAGCGTGACCAGGCCGGCGCCGACCATGGCTTCGACTTGGGGGAGGAACGCACGGACCCTGGCGGCGGTGTCGACGATTTCGACGACGATGGGCAGGTCCATGCTAAGGCGCTCGATGTGCGCGGTGTGAATGCGCGACGACGCGCCGAAGCCAGCAAGTGCCCGCGTGACGGTACATCCCGCGAGGCCGCGTTCGCGTGCCTTGATCATGATCGCTTCGTAGAGTGATTTGTGCTCGAAGCGGTCAGATTCGCCGATGAAGATACGAAGGCAGAGGCCTTCGCCGGAGAGTTCATCCACGGTCAGCGCCTCCAGACTGCTCGGGCGCGGCTACCGGGGCGCGCCACGGTCATTGTTACCATGATCAGATGGATCGTGGTTTCGGTTTGCTCATCGGCGGTGGATTCGGTGTGGCGTTCGTGTTCGCGAATTCGCAGGGGCCGCTCAACTCGGTGGTGGCAAGCGTGCTGATGGCGCTGGCTGTACTGGCATTCGTGGTGCTGATAGGCATGGTTGTTGTGATGCACGGGCGGGACGATGAGGCCGCGGCGGCCGCGTGGCGCC
>JAFKFP010000110.1 GCA_017308185.1 bacterium
CCTCTACGATAGCCGCGGCGGCCTTACCGAAGAGCTCGCTGACGCGGTCGAACGCGGCATCGCTGCCGGTGGTGCAATCTGCACACGCAGACGTGTGGACGATGCCGTCCCCGCCGACTTGCTCCCTCCCGATGGGATCATCGTCGGCTCTCCAAACTGGAGCGGGATGACGGGCAAGTTGAAGGACTGGTTCGATTACTCCGGCGACCTCTGGGAGAGCGGCGAACTCGCCGGCAAGGTCGGCGCCGTGTTCACGGCCGGCTATTCCCGCTCCGGAGGCATCGAAGCCACCCTGCTGCAACTGCTCCACCTCTTGTTCGCGCACGGCATGGTCATCGTCGGCCTGCCGTGGAGCGAGACGATGCGCCGCTCGGGGTCGTACTACGGCGCCACGGCGCACGGAAGTGTCACCGAAGACGACGAGAGCCAGGCCTACGAACTCGGCCGTCGCGTCGCGGAGTTTGCCACGCGCATTCGTGGTTAGGCGTCGAGACCGTCGTCGGCGTGTCGTTCGGGTTCGAACCCCGCGCATTGCGGGACCGGGAGCGGAGGATACTTCGGGTATCGAGGGTCATCCCTGGACAGCCCGCACATCACGAACACCGAACCTTTGCCGCTTACCACGCGCAGCGCGTGCCCGCATCTGCCGCAAAGCCCAGGATGTGGAATTCCGGTCATCGAAGTTCCGTCCTATCCGGCGCCGCCCTCGGCTACCACGCGCATCGGGCTCCAGCGTCCGATAACCCCCTGGCCATGACAACTCACCGATCTCCCATCCACGATGTCGATCTCGGACATGAGCCCGAGCGCGGCCGTGAACCCGGTTATTTTGTCCGGCACGTGCTCGTAGACATCGACCACCTTGCCGTCCGCCTCGAACTCCACTCGGTCCGCGCCCTGGTCGTATGTGATGCGGTACGCGTGCACCTGACCCTGCGAGGTCGCCAGGTCCTTCAACTCATTGAAGATGCAGAATGCGCGTGCCGCACCTGTCTCGGGGAGCGCCGCACCAGGGAATGGCAGCCTCCCGTAGACGGTGGCGACTGTATCGCCGCTCGTGAAAAAGTCGAACGCCCACCCGGTCGTCAGGTCGAGGAGATTCCACGAGACGTAGCCGTCGTAAAGGTTGCCCGGCTGCGTGCCCACGGTGCGCGCGGCTACCTGGATCTCGAACGTGATGCGTCCACCGGTGGGCACGGTGAAGCGCTCCTTCGAGAAGTACATGTGTTTCGCGTTGTCGAGTATCTGCACGCGGTCGTTCGCGCGTGTGTACGGTGCTGCCGCTACTTGCAGCCATCCGTTGCGCACGAGGACTACCGCGCCCGGCTCGCGATACTGCCATGTCGAGCCGTCAGGTAGCGGGAATCCCCCGATTTCCCACTGAGCATCCTCTTCAAGAATGCGGTTGAAATTGCCCGCCACTATTTCCGTGCGGGCGCCCGTCGTCTTCTGCTGCGTCATGCCGTCAGCATATCGTTCGCGGCCTCCATGGTCAGTGGACCTGCGCCTGGCCCTCACTGTTTCCCCAGTAATGCTTCCGCAGCAGCGAGCACCGCGCTGACGCTGACGCCGAGCGCACAGGGATGCCCTATCGGGCATTCAGCATAGCTACATGGGCGGCACGGGACGTCCGATGAAAGCACGGTGTGATGTTCTACATCCAGTGGCCGCCAGCGCTCCACGTCTGACCCGCACGCGACGATCACGCTGGGCGTCCCCAGCGCGGCCGCGATATGCGACACGCCCGTGTCGTTGCTCACGAGCAGCGATGCTTCACGAATGAGCACTGCGAGCGATCCCAGCGACGTGTGGCCCGCGAGGTTTATGGAGGCACATCCCATGCGGGCCGCTATTTCACGGGCGATCTCCCCTTCGGGCGCCGCGCCTGTCAAAACGATGCGGTATGAGCGCTCCGCCAGTGCCCGCGCGACCTCGCTGAATCGCCTCGCAGGCCATCGCCGCGACGGCATCCGCGATCCCCCGTGCACCACCACATATGGACCACGCAGCGCGTGTCTGCTCGCGAGCGCCGCGAACTCGCGCTCGTCATGCGGTGTGATCGGAAACTCAAGGTGGTCGCCGCACAGCGGCATGCCGAGGCGTTGCATCGGTGCCAGCAGTTGATGGATTTCGTGTCGGCGTTCCCATGGTACGAACGACCATCCGGGAGAAGGCGCTCCTGGTTGATAGAAGCCCGCAGCCAGCCTCGCTCCGAAATCCGCTACCAGCGGATTGGTGATTCCGCCGCTGCCATGCAACTGGACGGCAAGGTCCAAGTCCCGCGCGCGTAGCTCCGCGAAGAACTGCGCGACTGCATCGAACTGCCACCCGCGCTCGGGCAGCCCCGGATAGCCGGGAAACTCGATGAAATCGTCGACGAGGTGGCTGAAGCGGTCGGCGAACCCTCGTGCCCACGGCAACCCAACGAACGAGATGTGAGCGGCAGGCAGGCCCCTTCGAAGAGACCTGAGGGCGGGCACGCCGCACAGCACATCGCCGAGTTGAAGCGCGCGAAATACAGCTACACGGCGTGGCGATTGTTGCAGCCCGTGGCCGGTCACGGGCCGGCCATCGCCGTAACTTCGCCCCGTACGTGACCGGCAGCCAGGTCTCGCGCGGCTTCCGCCACCTGCTCCGGGTCAACGAGCGTGAGGCACCGGTGGTGCCCCTCGGGGCAGACGCTTCGATAGCAGAACCTGCATGGAACATCGTGGAACAGCAGTCTGTGCGGGACGCCCCACGGTGCGTGTTGCGGGTTCGTGAGCGCGTACAGGTCCACAACCGGTGTGCCCACGGCGGCGGCGAGATGCGCGGGCCCGCTGTTGTTTGCAATCAGCACAGGTGCTGCCTCGATGAGCGCGGCGAGCATGCCCAGCGACAAGCCGCTCATGACCGCCGCTCCTCCGCCCGCCAATCTGGCGGTGTCCACGCCAAGCGCCTCCTCTCCGGGCCCCGCTGTGACGATGACACGCCAGCGATCGCGCGTGATGAGCGACCGCGCGGCCGCCGCGAAGGATTCCGAGGGGTAACGCCGCGAGGCCGCCGATGCACCGGGGTGAAGCATGCACCAGTGCCCTGGCCGCAGCCCATGCGCGGCGATGATTGCGTCCGCAGCCCGCCGATCGCTCTCATCCACCCGGAACGCGAGCGAGCCGTCCTGCGGCGGCGGCGCACCGAGCGCCGCTACGAGACTGAGCTGCCGCTCCACGTCGTGCCGGAACACGCGCTCCGATTCATCTTCCCGCACCCAGTTGGTCACCAGGTGGTAGGGGTTTTCGCGGCACCGCGCCGCCACGAGCGGGATACCGGCGAGCCAGCACAGCAGCGCGGTCGCGA
>JAFKFP010000111.1 GCA_017308185.1 bacterium
GATCCAGGCCGCGGCGGCCTCTGCGCTTGGCGATCGCCCCGGAGCCGTGGTCGCGCTCGACCCGCGGAATGGCCAGGTGCTCGCGATGGTCAGCTACCCGACATACAACCCGGAGCAGGTCCTCACCAATGGCCAGAGCATCTTCAAAGACGCCGGCGCCCCGCTGCTCAACCGCGCCACATCCGGGCTTTATCCTCCAGGTTCCACGTTCAAGACGGTGACGGCCTCGGCCGCGCTCACCGACGGTGTGGTGAAGCCAGACACGCCCCTCACCTGTCCCGGCCAACTCGTCTTTGATGGCTTCCCCGTGTCCTGCACGAACGCCCCGCAGGGTGTGGGCACGTTTCCATTCAGCCACTTCTTCGCATTCTCGATTAACGCCATCTTCGCGAAAGTCGGGACCGAACTCGGGTGGGAACGGTTGCTCGACATGGCCCACGCCTATGGCTTCGGGTCGAGTCTCCCGTTCACGCTGCAAACTGCTCAGACCCAGGTCTACGACCACGGTTCGCAGAAGTCGAAAACGCTGCTTGCAAGCACCGCGTTTGGCCAGGGCCAGATCCTCACCACCCCGCTCCAGATGGCTGTCGTAGCGGAAACCATCGCCAACGGCGGCGTCATGGAAGCACCCCACATTGGCCTTGCGGCGCTCGATGGCAGCCGGGTCGCTGAAAACCTCGACAACCGCTCCTCGCGCCGAATTATCAGCACGGATGTCGCCAACGCCATCCGCGACATGATGGTGGCCGTCGTGACAAACGGGCAGGCCGAGGTCGGTGTGAGCGGCATTCAGGTCGCTGGAAAGACCGGTACCGCCGAAACTGGCGTCGATGGCAACTCTCACGCCTGGTTCCTTGCGTTCGCGCCTGCACAGGCCCCGACGATTGCCGTCGCGGTCATCGTCGAGAACGGCGGCCATGGCGGCTCGGTTGCGGCCCCGGTGGCCGGGAAGATCATCCAGGCGGCACTCGGCCAATGAGTGAAGCACGCGGCTCCCGGCTCGAACAGTTCCTCGAACTGACCGCCCGGCGTGTGAGCGGCGGGCGCCTCCATCCGCTCGAGATCCTCGAACGTGTCCAGGCTGCCGTAGAAGCCAGCGCGCGCGGCGGCGTTGTCGCGAACGACATCCAGGTCGAATTCAACCCGCACGATTACGCGCGCTACGAGCCCTCGCTTCCCCGGTTGCGCCAGGAGGTCTCCGGCCTCCTCGACGACTTCGAATCCTCGCGCGGGCTCCACCATGTGGGGCGGCGGAGGGTAGATTTCGCCGGCTCCGAGGATGCGGTTGAGGGATTGCCCACGGTGACGGCCCGCTTCGCGGACACCGAACGCCTCGTCGCGGCGCCGGTCGTGGACCACGCACCGACTCGTCGCATCACGCGTCACCGCAACGTCGAAATCGTCATGGGCGATGGGAGCCGTGTGGCGCTCACACACACACCGTTTTCGATCGGGCGTGGACCCGGCAACGACCTCGTGCTTCCGAGCCTTGCTATCTCCCGGCGCCATGCCGAGATCGTCCGCACAGAGAGTGGGTTCGTTATTCGTGATACTGGCAGCCGCAACGGCATCGTCACCGATGGGCGGCGCGTCCGCGAACTTGCGCTCGAACCTCGCAGCGGGCCGGTGATTGGCGGCGTCTCGGCGACGATTGGCGATGTGACGTTATGGCTGGAGAGCGCCGAATGAGCAGCTCGACGGAACTGCTGGTGCTCCGCCTCGCCCTCATCGGCATCATATTCGTGTTCGCCATGATTGTGGCGCTTACCATGCGCAGCGGCCTGAAAGGGCCGGTTGCTGTCGTCCGCCGCCAGGCGCAACAGGCTGCTCGCTTCGTCGTGGTCTTTCCCGCCGAAACCGGCCTCGATACGGGCACCCCGTTCCCCCTGGCTGGCGTCATGTCGATAGGGCGCGACCCGCAGAACAGCATCATCTTTGCCGACCCATCGGTGTCCGCCGAACACGCACGCATCGAGTGGGCACGCGATGGCTGGCGTTTGAGCGACCTCGGGAGCACGAACGGCACTACCTTGAATGGCCGCCGCCTCGATGGCCGCGCGGTACGCCTGCGCGGCGGCGAGCAGGTCGCGTTCGGGGCCGTAGTGCTGCGCTTCGAACGGTGAGAGTTGCGCCAACGGGACCGCCCCATGACGATCCCGCAGCCACCACGCTAAGCGAGCAGGACCTGAGCCAATGGAATGCACGGAAGTTCTATTTTCGCGGCATGCAATGCAGCGCATGTACGAACGCGGCTTCGATCCGCACAACATTGCATTGGCCATCTCCGCGGGCGAAGTCATTGTGAGCTATCCTGATGACAGGCCGTTCCCCAGCGTCTTGCTCTTGGGGGTCGTCGAGGCAACTCCGATCCATGTGGTGGTGGCGAAGGACGGAACGACGGGAGATTGTTACGTTGTGACCGTCTATGTCCCGGACCCGCTGCGTTGGACGGAAGACTTCCGCATCCGGAGGATTCGATGAACTGTACGATTTGCAAGACCGGATCGTTCGACGACGGCCATACCACCGTAACGCTGGAACGTGCGAACACGATCGTCATCGTCCGCGATGTCCCGGCGCGTCTTTGCGATAACTGCGGTGAATACTATCTTGCCGAACCGGTTGCCCAGCGTGTCTATACTCAGGCAGATGAAGCAGCGGCCCGCCACGTCCAGGTGGAAATCCTTCAGTATGTGGCGTGAACACCGTGGATCGGCACCACACGCCTGAGCCGGCTTGATCCTCTGCGGGCATTGGCTACTCGCGTTCTCCCAACTCCCGACGGTGCTACACTCGGAACCACACCCTCACACCGGATTCCGCATGAAAATCTTCGATGTCCACATCCACTTCCCGCGCGATTGGGAAAACCCTGACGCTGACCCGGCACCTATGATCGACCGCCTCGCCGAGGTCGCGCAGTCTGTCGGCATCGCGAAAGGCTGCATTCTCACCGGTGGACGCTTCGGGCCAACTTACGAACGTGGCATCGAACTGCTCAAGCAATACCCGGAGATCTTCATCCCTGTCGCCCTCATCGACCCCGAAGAGATCGATGGCGATGCGGTCGAACGCCTCCACCAGATGGGCTACAAGGGTCTCAAGCTCATCGGCGTCGCGCGCGATTACGATTGCCCCGACTACATGCCGACGTACGCCCGCGCCGAGAAGCTCGGCATGCCCATCCTTTATCACATGGGCGTCATAGGAGGCGGTCTCGATTATTCGAGGACCCACCCTCGCCGCGACCCCAAGGCTGCCGAAGCCTATCACCGCATGATGGGAATGGTGGCGCGGACCGGGCCGCGCAACGCGTCGGCTT
>JAFKFP010000112.1 GCA_017308185.1 bacterium
GCTTTCTCAAACGCGGTCACGGCCTCGTCAGGGCGGATGTCCCGTAAGCCTGGCATCGCGACAGCATATCACTGGCAGCGAGGGCGATTGTGAACCGCTCGTGGGCCATGCTTTTTCCCTCATCCCTCGTGTAGTATCAGGCCGATGGGGAAGAACGACCCGAAGCCGTCGCTGAAGTTCGAACGCGAGGCGTGGGCCGCCGGGGCCGAGTGGGTCGCGGGCGTCGATGAGGTCGGGTGCGGGCCGCTGGCCGGGCCGGTTACGGCGGCGGTGGTGGCATTGCCCGCGGGCAAGCGCTTCCGCTGGTATAGCAGGGTGCGCGACTCGAAAGTGCTCAGCGAAGCTGCGCGACTCGACCTCGCGCCGCGCATCCAGGAGGCCGTGCCGTTCGCGATCGGATGGGCGTCGCACGAGGAGATCGACCGTATCGGCATCCTGCAGGCGCGCCGGCTGTGCATGCTGCGGGCGTTCGAACAGTTGGGCGTGAAGCCGGACGCGATCATCTCGGATGCGCTGTCGCTGCCGCTGCCGAACGTACGCGCGGTGATTGATGGGGATGCGTTGAGCATCGCGGTGGGCGCCGCGTCGGTCGTGGCGAAGGTGGCGCGCGACGCGCTCATGGACGAGCTCTGCGAGCGGCACCCCGGGTACCATTTCTGCCAGAACAAGGGCTACCCGACGCCCGAACATAAGCGGCTCTTGCGACTGCGCGGGCCGTCGCCGGTCCACCGGAGGAGTTACGCGCCAGTCGCCCAGGCGAGCTTCCCGTGGTGACCGCCCGCAAGGCGCTGGGGGATTTCGGCGAGCGTGTGGCGGCGCACCGGCTTGAGGCGGCAGGGATGCAGATCGTCGGGCGGAACGTGCGCGTGCCGGGCGGTGAAATCGACATTGTGGCGCGGGAGGATGGTGACTTCGTATTCGTCGAAGTGCGGACGCGGCGGGCCGTGCCGGGAGCGGCGGCGGAATCGGTAGTCGAGGCGAAGCTTGAGCGTATGTGGTCGTGCGCGATGGCGTATTGCGAGCGGGAAGGCGTGGATCCCGAGACTGTGCGTATTGATGTGGTGACCATCGACCTCGATGGTGCGGGGGGGCTGGCAGCGGTTGAGCACTTCCGGGGTGTGGAGATCCCGGGCGAGTAGCCGGGGCGCCGCGAATCGACAATCGCCAATCGGCAATCGAAAATAGAGGCATGCCCATCTATGAGTTTCGCTGCAGCGACTGCGGCAAGGTCACGAACTATTTCACGCGGAAGATCGACACTGAGGTGCAGGCACCCTGCGAGCATTGCGGCAGTGCGAAGACTTGGCGCATGGTATCGAAATTCGGCCGCAGCTATACGCAGGCGGACATCATCGACAAGTACGGCGATGCTTCTTCTGGAGGACCGGACGCGTACCGGGACCCGCGCCAGATCGGCACGTGGGTAGAGAAACGGTTCGGCGAGTACGGAATGGACCTTCCTGATGGCGCGCGCGAGATGATAGACGCGGCGCGCGAGGGCGAATTCCCGGACCCGGTCAAAGACCTTTAGCGCGTGGACATGCAGCCTGACACGTCGCCGCTTGAGCGGATAATCCCGGAGATTGTGGCCGGCTTCGCGGCGAAGAATGCTGCGCGAGAGCAGGGATTATCGGCGAGCCGGGCGATCATCCGTATGAGCGCGACCAGCATCCGGGCGATACACCGGGAAGAGTTCGAACGGGCGGCGGCGATGCTCGACGAAGCGGCGGCGATACGCGATGCAGCGCTGGCTGCGCTCGATGGACATCCGGACGTGCTCTATGCGGGGTTCATGCATGATGCCCAGAAGGAATACGCCGAGGCGCGCACGACGCTGGCACTGCTCTCGGGCGGGGCGATCCCCACGCCGGGCGAATTGGGGGTGGAAGCGCCGGCCTACCTGAATGGGATCGCCGAGGCGGTGGGTGAGATGCGGCGGATGCTGCTGGACCGTCTGCGACGCGGGCAGTACGACGGCTGCGAGGCGATCCTCGCAGCGATGGACGATATCTACTCGGTGCTGACCGTGATCGATTTCCCGGGTGCGATGACTGGCGGCCTTCGGCGGACAACGGACCAAACGCGCGGCATCCTTGAAAAGACGCGGGGAGACCTGACGATGGCGATGGTGCAGCGTGACGCTATGCGAGGAGTGCATAGGGGCAACGAATGAACGCACCGCTTGCCCACATGCTGCGCTACGAACGATGGGCTACGCTCAGGCTGATCGATGCGTGCCGCGCACTCAGCGACGAGCAACTGGATATCCGCCACCATTGGACCTCTGGGACGGTGCGCGAGCTGTTGCTGCACCTGGTCGGCGGCCAGCAGACGTTCGTGCTGCGGACCAAGGGTCGCCAGCACGAAGGTGAACTCAATCGCTCCAGCGCATGGCCCGGGTTCGACGCATTGGTGGAGATCGCGATTCGAGCGGGCACGGATCTCGTCGAGGCCGCTGAAACGATGGATGGCGAGCGCCATGTCGAGCTCCGGTGGATGGAGCACACGTACCAGTACCCCGAGAGCTTCTTTCTCCTCCACGCGGTCGAGCATGGAGTAGACCACCGGACCGAGATCAAGCTGGCGCTGGCGGCGATTGGAGCCGGTACGCCCGACCTCGATGGGTGGGAGTTCGCGGCTGCGATGGGTTACCGCGAAGAGGTCAGCGGCGCGCCGTAACCGCGGGCGCTCCGATTCAGACAGGCGTCTGCTGATGGATGGCGAGCCTCCATCCGTCGTCTTGGCGGCAATAGGTGCTGCTCACAAGCGCGGAGTACGCAGGGGCGCCTTCGCGCTGGGCAGTGACACGGTAGATGCAGGCACCGATGCCGGCTCCGAGTTCGTGCAATCTCACATCGGCTAGCTCGAACGATTTCCATGGCTGAACGGCTATGGATTCAAGGATCGCCTGTTTGCCGTCCAGCCGCACGCCGCCCGGGAAGAGCATGACGGCGTCGTCCGCAAGGAGGTAGCTCCAATAGCTGCGAGCGGCCACCTGGCTCGTCGCGAGCGCTTCCCAACCTTCGTGCTCGAGCTGTATGAGGTGTTCGTCCATTGCGAATCTCCAAACACAAAAGGACAGCCAGATTGGCTGTCCTTTCAGGTGCTGGTCGCAGGTAGGGCTAGCAGCAGGACCGAGCCTTGCCGCTGCCATCAGCGGTCTGGAAGCTCGAGCCGCAGGCGCAGCTCTTGGTGGCGTTCGGGTTGAAGATGCTAAAGCCACTCTTCATGACGTCGTCGACGTAGTCTATTTCGGCGCCACCGAGGTACTGGGCACTCTCGGGGTCGATGAGGATGCGGACGCCGGACTGCTCAAGGACG
>JAFKFP010000171.1 GCA_017308185.1 bacterium
GCTGAAGGCCATTGCCTACGCACGCGCCAGTGGCTTCCTCTCGCTCGCTGACGACTCCGGAATCGAAGTCGATGCCCTTGACGGCCGCCCTGGGGTGCGCTCCGCCCGGTACGGGACGCCGGACCTCGATGATGCGGGCCGCACGGCACTCCTGCTGCACGAACTCGAAGGCGTGCCGCCCCCTCTCCGCACCGCCCGTTACGTCGCCGTCGTTGCGCTCGTCGACCCCTCAATTCCGGGTGAACCGAAAGCAGTCCTCTTTCGTGGAGTGCAGGAAGGCTGCATCAGTTCCGCCCCGCGAGGCACGCGCGGCTTCGGATACGACCCCGTGTTCCTCGTCGATGGCCAGGATGCCAGCGCAACGACGCAGGCCGAGCTCGCCGAAGCCGCCAAGGATGCGATTAGTCACCGGGGTCAAGCGCTCCGCGCTGCGCGCAGCTACCTCCAGGAACACTACGGATGTTGAAGTACGTCCTCACCGCGGCCGCGATCGTCGCCGTTACCATCCCCGTCGTCCTTATCTTCGCCCTCGGCGGCGGTAGCGGTTTGCCTGACCCACCCGAATGTCCGGCCCCCACGCCCATCCCCTATCCGACACCGCTCGCCGGCTTCGAAACCGGCCAGGCACCCCTCGCGGCATACCACCGCGCCGTCGTCGAGGGAGTCCAACACCTCACCGACCTCCGCGACAGCTTCCGCAAGCAGTATCCGACGGATACCTTCTTCCGGGAGAACACGTTCCGCAGCGACTACGCGACCTACGCCGACGATTCGACATGTACCGCCCAACAGTTACTCCAAACCCAACTGCCCAACGTCCCCGCAACCCAGGGGGCCCAAATCGATACTTCTCGGCTTACCAACGCGCTCAACGCATTCATCCTTAGCATGCAATCCGGGCGCGATGCCGTGGCGAGCCGCAATGTCACGAAGTATCACGACTGGTACAACGACATCAACAACAAAGTCCAGGCGATCCGGGACGCCGTTGCGAACCCGAGCGGGCGTTAGCGGTTAGCTGGTGGCCTGCAGCGCCGCCCGCACCAGTCCCCGAAGCTCCTCATCGTCGATCGTGGCGGCGTCCTGGCTGCCGAGCCGGAGTGTCGCCCGTCCGCTGACCAACGAAGGATGGCGTTGCGCGAAGCCGCCGTCGTGGCCGTCGTGCCACCCGTACAGCGATACGCCGTGCTGCCACGCGCCGACGTACAGGCGCTGACCGTTCGCCTTGTACGTCGGGATTCCATACGAAACGACAACCTCGGCCTCCGGGTGTTCCGCCAGGATCAACCCGTGAATGCGATCAAATAAGGGCCGGTGTGCGGGCGCGATCGCGTCGATGTACCGCTGAGCAGCGTCGTCGATTGCCATACTATCCTCGCGGGAGTCCCAGTCCGCGCTGCGCGATGATGTTCCGCTGGATCTCCGAAGTCCCGCCCCCGATGGGCCCGCTCATCGAGAGCAGATACGAAGTCAGCACCCGTCCATACAGCTGCGCCCACGGCGACCCCGGCTGCAGCTGCCCGAACGGCCCCATCAGGTTCACGCCCGTGTTTGCCACCTTGATCCCCAGGAGCGCCATGAACACCTTCCCGATGCTCGCCTCGTAGTTCGGCACCTCACCCTTCGATTGCAGCCACGCCGTCCGGTACGCCACCAGCCGCCCTACTTCGACATCGATCACCAGGTCCGCGAGCTTGTGCCGCACCTCCGCGCTGTCCCACGGCCGTCCGCCGGGATGCGTCTCTTTCGCCCATCGCACGAGGTCATGGATGGTGCGACGTGCCCCGCTGATAGCCGCGATGTTCGAGCGCTCGAAGTCGAGCGTCGTCGCGGCCACATACCAGCCACGGTCCTCGCCGCCGAACATGTTCGCCGCCGGCACCCGCACGTCCTCGAAGAACACCTCGTTGAAGTCGCGCCGGTAGGCGATGTTCGGGATGCCGCGCACCGTGATGCCCGGCGTCTTCATATCCACGATGAACGCGCTGATGCCCTTGTGCTTGGGCACATCCGGGTTCGTCCGCGCGAGCAGCAGCATCTTGTCGGCGAGGTGCGCATTCGAAGTCCAGATCTTCTGTCCGTTAACAACATAATCGTCGCCGTCGCGCACAGCGCGCGTCTGCATGCTCGCGAGGTCGCTCCCGCTGCCCGGTTCACTGAACCCCTGGCAGTACCAGTCCTCGCCCGAAGCCATGCGCGGCAGCCAGCGCGCCTTCTGCTCGTCGCTCGCGTTCACCATCACGGTCGGCCCCGTGATGCCGATCGTGAACAACCGCCCGCTCGCGGGCGCCCGGTGGTACGCCATCTCCTCGTTCAGGATCATCTGCTCGATCGACGACTTCCCCAGCCCGCCGTACTCCTTCGGCCACGCCGGCGTCAGCCAGCCCTTCGCCCCCAGCTTCTTCGTCAGCTCCCGTGCGAACGGCGCCTGCTCCTCGTCATCGAAGAAGTCATCGCTCCCGTGGAACCCCGGCGGCAACTCCTTCTGCAAGAACGCGCGAAGCTCCGCACGCCACTCCTCCGTCTCGGCAGGGAACGTGAAATCGATCATGCAAACCTCGGTGGCGCCAGCAGGCAGAGTTATCTGAGTGTACACCGGCGTACCGCATGCTCCCGCGTCTCGCCACTCACCCCGCCCAACTTGCCGCCCCACCCCGCTCGCAGTATCTTTTGTGTGCCTTATCACAAATGGCCGGAAACCCGCCTTTACGAGCTTCCGGCGCTTCGGAGAGAACGTCTCACATGTGTGCCTCTGCCATCACCTCTGTACGCTGCCTCGCGAGCGGCTACGCCGGTGGTAGCGCGTACCGGAAGGTCCGCCTGTGAGTTACTACGACGCCTGGTCGGCCGTCCTCGTGGCCTTCATCGCGGGCTGCTTGCTCGTTACTGGCGCGATCGTCGGCGCCAAGATCCTCGCGCCGTTCGCCCGCGAACGCGCTAAAGGCGTCTCCTACGAATGCGGCATGCTGCCCATCGGCCGTAACTGGGCACAGGTCAATGTCCGCTACTACCTCCTCGCCATCGTTTTCCTCATGTTCGATGTCGAGACCGTCTTCATCTTCCCTTGGGCGATAACTTTCGTAAGTTTCCCCAAGTTCGTCTTCTACGAGATGCTGATATTCATCGGCGTCCTCGGAGGCGGCCTCGCCTATGCATGGCGCCGTGGCGTATTGGAGTGGAAATGACCCAACCAACTGCACACCCAATCCCTCCCTATAAGCCCGATTACGGCGCCGAAGCCGACCGCCTCAAGCCGATCGACCTCCCGCAGCCCCGGGCCGCCTACAAGATGCTCCTCCCCGGCGTGATGCAGGTGCCCGCCGATACCATCCTCGCCATCAGCCGCAAGTCGTCACTCTGGCCGATGACGTTCGGACTCGCCTGCTGCGCCATCGAAATGATGGGCACCTTCATGTCCAACCACGACCTCGACCGCTTCGGCATCGTCCCCTTCGCGAGCCCGCGCCAGTCTGATGTGATCATCATCTCGGGCACCGTGACCAAGAAGATGGCGCCCGCCATCAAACTCATCTACGAGCAGATGCCCAACCCCAAGTACGTCATCTCCATGGGCGCCTGCGCCACCAATGGTGGCCCGTACACCGAGTACGACCGCGTCCTTCAGGGTGTCGACAAGATCATCCCCGTCGATATCTACGTCCCCGGCTGCCCTCCGCGCCCCGAGTCTCTCATCGATGGCTTCATCCGTCTCCAGGAGAAGATCATGGAAGAAAAACGGATGGTGGGATGAGCCAGGAACCCCAATCGCCGGCCGTCGAAGAGACTCCCGCCCCGCAGTATCCGGGTATCGCGGCGCTCATCCATAAGAAGCTGCCTTCGATCCCGTTCGTCGCGACCGAAACGAAAGACAACGTCGACCTGCGCATCGGCCCCGAGAACCTCCTCGAACTCGCCCGCGGCCTGAAAGAGACCCCGGGCCTCGATTTCGATTTCTTCAACAACCTCACGGCCATCGATATGCAGGAAGAAGGCCTTTACGCCAAGTACTTCTTCGCCAGCTACAAGCAGCATCACGATGTCCAGGTCACGGTCGTGACGCCGCCCGGCGAGCCCAACATCCCCAGCCTCACCGGCCTCTGGGGCGCCGCCAACTGGCACGAACGCGAAGCATACGAGATGGTCGGCCTCGTTTTCGATGGTCACCCGGACCTCAAAAACCTCCTCCTCGATGAGGACCTGCACATCCATCCGCTCCTCAAAGCCCATCCCCTGGTCAAAGCCGAGATCGTCCAGGGCATCGAAGACGCAACGCCGGGGTTCAAGTTCTAATGTCTATTTGGCCCACCGAACGCGAATATATTGCCGGCCCCGAAGACTTCGAGACCGTCGACATGACGATCAACATTGGGCCTGCGCACCCCGCGACCCACGGCGTGTTCCGCATGATCCTCACCGTCGATGGTGAGCGCGTCGTCGATTGCGAGCCGTTCATCGGCTACCTTCACCGCGGACTCGAGAAGCTCACCGAAAACGCCGACTATCGCCAGGCTATGGGCTGGTGGGACCGCACCGACTACCTCGCCGGCATGTCCTGCGAGATGGCCTACTGCATGGCCGTCGAAAAACTCGCCGGCATCCAGATCCCCGAGCGCGCCGAGTACATCCGCGTGATGATGGCCGAACTTTCCCGCATCGCGTCCCACTTCATCGCCATCGGGTCCTTCGGGCAGGACGTGGGCTCCTTCGGCACCTCCTTCACCTACGCCTGGCGCGAACGCGAACGCATCTACGACTTCTTTGAAGAGGTCGCCGGCGACCGCATGTTCCCGACCTACCTGCGCCCCGGCGGCCTCCAGATGGACCTGCCCGAGAACTACGAACCGCGCGTCCGCTGGCTCATCAACTCCATCCGCCAGGGTATCGATGACCTCGATGGGCTTCTCACCGGGAACGAAATCTTCGTCGAGCGCTGCCGTGGCCTCTCGGAGATCAACACGGAACGCGCGATCAACCTCGGCCTCACCGGCCCCATGATCCGCGCGACCGGCTACGCATGGGACATCCGCAAGGACGTCCCCTACAGCGTGTACGACCAGTTCGATTTCGAGATCCCGACCGGGTTTGGCACCGGCGATGTGCTCGACCGCTACCTCGTGCGCATGGCCGAGATGTATCAGTCCACGCGCATCGTCGAGCAGTGCCTCGATAAGCTCCCCGGCGGCCTCGTCCTCCACCCGGACCTGCCCAAGACCATTCGCATCGACGATGCCGAGTGCTACATCCGCACCGAAGGCACCAAAGGCGAATACAGCGTGTACGGCATGGCACGCGGCGGCAACAAGCCCTATCGCATGAAGCTTCGCTCGCCCAGTTTCTGCAACCTCTCCGCGCTCAAAGAGCTTGTCGTCGGGCATTATGTGGCTGACGCCGTGATTATCCTCGGTTCACTTGATATTGTGCTTGGCGAGGTGGACAAGTGAGCCCGTTGAGCTTCGGCAACCATATCCCCGGCCTCTGGGCGTGGTTTGATGTCGTTATCCGCATCGCCATTGTCACACTCGTCATGACCGTCATCGTGATGTACCTCACGTACGGCGAGCGCAAGTTCGTCGCACGCGTCCAGCAGCGCCTCGGGCCCATGCGCACCGGCCCATGGGGGCTCTTCCAGGCCATCGCCGATACCTTCAAGCTCCTCACCAAAGAAGACCTTCGCCCCGCCCAGGCCGACCGCTGGGTCTTCGAACTCGCCCCCTATGTCACCTTCGTGCCTGTCCTCATGGTGCTCGTCACGCTGCCCTTCGCCAAAGACTGGGGCGTGCGAAACCTTTCGCTGGGCATGTTCTACGTGTTCGCTGCGCTTGGCCTGAACATCGTCGGCATCCTGATGGCAGGCCTCGGGTCGGGAAACAAGTACGCACTGCTCGGCGGCCTCCGCGCCGCCGCACAGATGATCAGCTACGAGATCCCGCTCGTCCTCAGCCTCATCTCGGTCGCCATGATCGCCCAGACGCTGGACCTGAACGTTATTACCGAACTCCAGCACCGGCGCCCCTTCATCGTCCTGCAGCCGCTCGCCTTCGTTATCTTCTATACAGCCATGCTCAGCGAGTTGCACCGCGCCCCGTTCGATATCCCCGTCGCTGAGTCCGAGATCGTCGGCGGCTTCTTCATCGAATATTCCGGTATTCGCTGGAGCATGTTCCAGCTCACCGAGTATGGCTCCATGTTCGCGTGGAGCGTCTTCGGCTCCGTCGTCTTCCTTGGCGGCTGGGAATGGCCCTGGGGCGGTGATGTTGGCTGGGGCTATCAGCTCTTCCTGACCTTCTTGAAGAGCTTCATCTGGATCGCCTCCATTCTCTGGGTCCGCGCCACCGTACCCCGCCTTCGCATCGACCAGCTCATGGCTTTCTCCTGGAAGGTGCTCCTCCCGTTGGTGCTGCTCCAATTCCTTATGAACGGCTTCATTCTCGTCTACGGCTGGCCCGAAGAGCTGCTCTTCGCTACGAGTAGCATCGGCGCCGCCGGCCTCATCGGGTTCATCGTCATGCGCGGACTCTACCGGCCGAAGTCGCCGTCGCTCGTCGGCGCGTACAAGCAGCCACAGGGGTCATCCGCATGAAAGGTATCCTTAAGGGCCTTGGCGTCACGCTCTCCACGAGCCTCCGCAAGCCCGTCACCATCGAGTACCCGGACGATAAGCACGCGCTCCCCGTGCGTCAGCGCAGCTTCCCCGTCCTACTCTGGGATTTCGACCACGACGAACCGTTCTGCACCGGCTGCAATATCTGCGTGCGCAACTGCCCCGTGAAATGCATGACCGCCGTCATGCACGACAACCCCAAGTACGTCGAGGGCACCAGCAACCGCCGCAAGATCGTCGAGAAATTCTGGATCGATTACGCGCGCTGCATGCGCTGCAACATCTGCGTCGAAGTCTGCCCGTTCGAAGCCATCGTCATGGACAACAACTGGAGCGGCCACGAACACGCCGTCCATGACCGCCGGGACCTCCACCTCGACATCTCGGATCTGCTCTACCAGAGCAAGTCCGGCAACCTCGTCAATCCGTTCCGCCCCCAGGACAACATCGAGATGCTCGAGCGTGAGGTGAAAGGCGAAGAACCCCCAGAGCGTGCCTTCAAGGGCGCCTGGACGTCTGACCGCCTCGCCCAGATGGCGCGCCTTGCCGCTGGCAAACCCGCCGCTATCCAGGAACGCGAACCCGAGAAGCCCAAGGCTGCTGCCCCCGGCGTAGCCCCCGGCGGTGGCCCCGCGGCCGCTGAAGTCGAAGTCCTGTCTGAATCCAAAATCCGCGCCAAGCGCATGCGCGCCGAGCGTGAGGCCAAGGCCTTCCAGGACCGCGGCGAAGAAGTCCCCCAGGAAGTCCTCGACCGCATTGAACTGTATCGCAGCATGAAGCCTGGCCAGGCCGCCGCTCCCGCAGGCTCCGCAGCCGCACCCGCCGGCGCTGGCGAGGTGCTCACCGGACTCAATCCCGATGGCTCCATGCGCTTCCCGCCGGGCGTCGGCGATGGCCCAAAGGGCGACCCCAACTCATTCGAGAAGTGCCGCGCCCGCCGCACGCGTGCCGAAAAGAAGTTCAAGGAACTCAGCGAAGCCGGCGAAGAGATCCCCGAAGACATCGCGAAGACGCTATACGAACTCGGCAGCGACCTCGCCCCCGGCGGGAGCATTTGGGCGCCGCTCAGCGGCGGCGCCGCCGGGGCGGGTGCGCCGACCCCCGCCGCGGCCGCAGCGGCCACGGGCAGCGCCGACAACTGGCGGCCACCCGCTGGAGTCGCAATTGGCGAGAAGGGCACGCCCAACTCACTCGAAAAGCTGCGTGCCAGGCGGATGCGCGCGGAAAAGAAAGCCCGTGAGGCCGTTGCTGCCGGCGAGCCGATCCCTGATGACATCATGGCCACACTCAACGAGCTGGGTGGCGAAATCCCCGGAGGTGCCGCCTAATGGCGACCGAAGTCCTGTGGTGGATCTTCGCTATCATCACCGTCGCAGCCACGGCCGGCACCGTTTTTTCCAAGTCGGTCATCCATTCCGCCATCTTCCTCATCGGAAGCCTGGCCGGCGTAGGCGTCATGTACGTCTTCCTCGTCGTGGATTTCCTCGCGCTCGTCCAGTTCCTCATTTATGGCGGCGCGGTTACCGTGCTTATCCTGCTCGCACTAATGGTCACTCGCGCCGATCCCACGGGCCGCCCCGAGGACACCGATGGCCCGCAGAAACCCTTTGGCGTGGTGGTGGGCGGAGCGATCATGGCGATCCTTATCGGTGTCGCAGTCTCCACCAGTTGGCCAAATGATGTATCCGATAAGGCGCATGGAATCCCGATCGATACCATCAGCCAAAAGCTCTTCATCGATTTCGGACCACCCTTCGTCATCGCTTCCGCGCTCTTGCTGGTAGCGCTCATCGGCGCAATCATCCTCGCGCGACATGAGGAGGGTGAATAGCGTATGGTCCCGCTCGAAAACTACCTCGTCCTCAGCGCCATCATGTTTTCCCTTGGCGTCTACGGGGTGCTCACTCGCCGTAATGCAGTGCTCATCCTTATGAGCGTGGAACTTATGCTCAATGCAGTGAGCCTCAACTTCGTTGCATTCGCGTCATACCTCGATCCGAGTAAAATCATCGGCGCAGTCTTCGCTGTGTTCGTGATTACGGTGGCAGCCGCAGAGGTTGGCCTCGCACTTGCCATAATCATCCGGCTCTACCGAAACCGGTCGACTGCAAACGTCGATGAAGTAGCAACTCTCAAGTGGTAAAGGGGCACCTTTAGACGCATGGGCGCTGACCAGGCATGGATACTTGTGGCTCTCCCGGCCGCGGCATTTGTCGTGCTCGCGCTGTGTGGGCGCTGGCTGCCTCGCCAGGGCGATGTCCTCGCCGTCCTCGCCATCGGCGCATCCCTCGTCCTCTACTTCTTCGTCCTACACGATTTCCTGCACCAGCGCGACGGCCTCGTGAACTCGCATGAGTACTGGTCCATCGCCATGCATCACACCTGGTCGAACGTCGGCAACTTTAACCTGAATTTCGGTACCTACGTAGACCCGCTCTCGGCCGTCATGGTTGGCGTCGTGACCATCGCGGGCACGCTCATCACCATCTTCTCTATCGGCTATATGAAGGGTGAAGTCCGCTACTGGTGGTTCTTCGCCGTCCTCATGGGTTTCATCGCCGCGAAGCTCATGCTCGTCCTGTCCGATAACCTCCTGCTTCTCTACTTCGCCTGGGAAGGTGTCGGCGTCTGCTCGTTCTTGCTCATCGGCTTCTACTGGGAAAAGCGCAGCGCTGCTGAGGCGGCGAAGAAAGCGTTCATCACCACGCGCATCGGCGATGTCGGCCTCCTTATCGGCATCATCCTGCTCTGGAAAGCCACCGGCACGTTCAACATCCAGGACATCCTTACGGCAGCGACCACCGGCCAGATCGGCCACGTCTACCTCTTCGTCTCGCTCATGTTCATCTTCCTCGGCGCCATGGGTAAGAGTGCGCTCTTCCCGTTCCACGTCTGGCTCCCCGATGCCATGGAAGGCCCAACGCCTGTCAGCGCCCTCATCCATGCAGCCACTATGGTTGTGGCCGGCGTCTACCTCATCGCACGCCTCCTGCCTGCCTTCGAAGTCGTACCCGCGTCTCTGCTCGTGGTCACAATAGTCGGGCTCGTCACCGCCATCCTCACCGGGTTCATGGCCCTCGCCACCACCGATATCAAGAAGGTCCTCGCCTATTCCACGATCGGCCAGCTCGGGTTCATGTACATCGCGCTCGGCTGCAGCCACCCCGATGCCGCCATCATGCACCTGATGACGCACGCCTTCTTCAAGTCGCTCCTGTTCCTCGCGGCCGGGTCGGTCATCATCGGTACCCATCACAACCAGGACATGAAGCAACTCGGCGGGCTCTGGCGAAAGATGCCTATCACCGCCGTGACGTTTCTCATCGGCTCACTCGCACTCGCCGCCGTCCCTCCCTTCTCTGGCTTCTGGAGCAAGGACGAGATCTTCCACGGCACAACCGCATGGAACGGCGGCTGGGTCACCTTCCTCCTTGGCTTCGCGGCGGTGCTCACCGCGCTCTACACCACGCGCCTCTTCGTGCGGACCTTCCTCGGCAAGCCCCAGGACCAGGCCGTCTACGATAACGCCCACGAGACCGGGCCGGTCATGGTGCTCCCGCTGATCATCCTCGCACTCATCACGTGCGTGGCCGGCTTCACGGTGTTCAACGGCGTCGGCCGCGCCATGGGTTTCCCCGGCGGCTTCACCGAGTTCGTCTTCCTCCACGAACCCGAACGGTTCGTCATGAACTGGTCGTGGGCGGCAGCCTCCGCCGTCATCGCCTTCGGCGGCGTATTCCTCGCAGGCTGGATCTACTGGGGAAACCGGATCACGATCTCGACGCGGCTCGCCGATTGGCAGCCAGGCGTCTACAACATGCTCGTCAACAAGTTCTACTTCGATGACCTGTACCAGGCCGGTATCGATCGCGGCCTTCTCGGCTTCAGCTACGTCGTCTCGTGGTTCGACCGCTACGTCGTAAACGACACCGGCGTCGATGGTGTAGCCGACACCACCCGTTACAGCGGCTCCATCCTGAAATACGTGCAGACCGGCAAGGTCCCGGCCTACGCCCTGGGCATCGCTCTTGGCGCCGTAGGCCTCGCAATCGCCGGGCTCGTGGTGAGGGGATAATCCATGTCGTTCGATGATGCCCAGGGCTACTTGGTCCTCTCCACCATCGCCATCCCTCTCCTTGCCGCCCTCATCCTTGTGCTCCTCCCTGGCGAGCGCAAGATGGAGTCCCGCTATCTATCGCTTATTGCGGGTGCACTCGTACTCGGGCTGTCCATCTATATATTTGCCGCGTATCAAGTGGATTCCTCCACGTTCCAGATGCACCTGCGCTGGGTGTGGGTCGAAAACACGGCGTTCCTCGGCAAGAACGGCATCACGTTCTACCTCGGGGTCGATGGGATCTCCGCGCCACTTGGCCTCCTCAACGGCATCGTCGCCTTCAGCGGCGCGCTCGTCGCCTGGAAGATCGATTACCGCCCAAAGCAGTTCTTCATCCTCTACTGGATATTCATCGCTGGCGTGTTCGGGACGTTCTTCTCACTCGACCTGTTCTTCTGGTTCCTCTTCTACGAGTTGGCCACCATGCCGCTCTATCTCCTCATCGGGGTCTGGGGTTCGGTCCGCAAAGAGTACGGCGCTATCAAGCTCGTCATGATGCTGTTTGGCGGATCATCGCTCCTCTGGATCGCCATCTTCGCCGTCGTCCACGACGCTGGCCTCGGCACATTCGACCTCACCGCGCTCTGGAATGCCGGTCAGAGTGGAGTGTTCAGCCCGACATTCCAGAAGGTCTTCTTCCCGATGTTCGTCATCGGTTGTGGCTTCCACGCCGCACTCTGGCCGTTCCACACATGGTCTCCCGATGGTCACGGCTCCGCGCCCACCACTGTCTCGATGCTTGCCGCTGGCGTGCTCATGAAGTTCGGCGGCTTCGGGATCATCCGGCTCGGAATTCAGCTGCTGCCGGCAGGCGCCGCGTTCTGGATGCCCGGCCTGATGGTCCTCGGCGTCATCGGCGCCGTGTACGGGGCCGTCGCAGCCCTTACCCAGAAAGACTACAAGCTCCTTTCCGGGTACAGCTCCATCAGCCACATGGGTTATGTGATGATGGGCCTCGCTGCCATGAACCAGATTGGCATAACCGGCTCCGTCATGCAGATGTTCTCGCACGGCGTCATGACGGCCCTCTTCTTCCTCCTTATCGGCACCCTTTACGACCAGGCACACACGCGTAACCTGCCCGAATTCGGCGGCATCGCACGCAAGATGCCTATCTGGGCGATCTTCTTCACGATTGCGGGCTTCACAGGTGTCGGGCTCCCGGGCCTCTCGGGGTTCATCGCCGAGTTCCACATCTTCGTCGGCGTGTTCCGCAGCTATCCAATCTTCGGCGCGCTTGCCATCCTCGCGGCCGCCTTCGCTGCCGGCTACATCTTCCGCATGTTCGCCACCGTCTTCTATGGGCCCTTCAACCCACGCTGGGAGAAACTCAAGGACATCAGTCCCGTCGAGGGCGTTGCCGCCACTCTGCTCGTCCTCGCCATCATCGCCATGGGTGTCTACTGGTCGCCGTTCACCGATAGGATCGGGCCGACCGTCGCCCTGCTGCCGGGGTTGACCCACTAATGCGCGACTACACGATATTCATCCCCGAATTCATCGCCGCCGGGTCGGCGCTCGGCATCATAGCCGTCGACCTCATCTGGCCCCGCGTCCGCAAAGATCTGCTCGCCTATCTCTGCGCAGTCGCGGCTATCGCATGGGCCGTCGCATCCGTCTTCTACATAGGTAAGACACCCAACAGCTTCCAGGGCCTCATCCAGGTGGATGACTTCACCACGTACTTCCGTCTAATGGCGGCCGGCATCGTCTTCTGCATTGCGCTTATTTCGCCGAATTACATTCGCGGGCGCATTGATGCCGCTGCCGAGTACTACGCCCTGCTCCTTCTCGGCTGCTGCGGTCTCGTCTTCATGGCAGCCGCGCGCGAACTCATCACGGCCTACATCTCGTTCGAACTCATTAGCTTCTCGCTCTACATCCTCGTGGGCTTCTTGCGCCGCGATATTCGAAGCAATGAGGCGAGCCTGAAGTTCATCCTGCTTGGCGCCTTCGCGAGCGCGATCTTTCTCTACGGCATCTCCTTCATCTACGGCGCGACCGGAAGCACCTACTACGATTCAATCTCCAAGGCCATCGATGCCAACGGCTCCAACACCGCCATCGTCGTCGGCCTGATGCTCATCCTCGTGGGTATCGGCTTCAAACTCGCGGTCGTGCCCTTCCAGATGTGGGCGCCCGATGCCTACGAGGGGGCCCCGCTGCCGATCACGGCCTTCATCGCCACCGCCTCCGAAGTGGCAGGGTTTGGCCTGTTCTTGCGCCTCTTCAGCTCCGCCTTCCATACCGGCGCACACGAATGGGCCTGGGCAGTGGCCATCCTCTCGGCGATCACCATGACTCTCGGAAACCTCGTCGCCATCCAGCAAACGAACATCAAGCGGCTAGTCGCGTACAGCTCCATTGGCCAGGTCGGCTACATGCTCGTCGTCATCGCCGCGATTGGCTATGGTGACGCCCACGCGGGCGCAGGAGCCTCCGCCGGGCTACTCATCCACATCACCGGCTACATCATCTCAACGCTGCTGCTCTTCGCGGCACTCATCGCGTACTACAACCGCACGGGCCACGACACCATTCGTGGCATGCGCGGCATGGCCGAAACTCAACCGTTCCTCGCGCTGATTATCACCGTCGCGCTCTTTTCGTATGCTGGTCTGCCGTTCTTCGCCGGCTTCACGACGAAACTCCTTATGTTCCAGTCGGCCACGAGTAATGGCTTGCTCTGGCTTATTGCCCTCGGCGTAGTCAACAGCGCAATCAGCATCTACTACTACATGATGATCGTCCGCGAGATGTACTTGTTCGACCCGGATGAGAACGTCAAACGCTTCAGCATCAATCCGCTGCTCGCCGGGCTTGCCGGCGTCCTCCTGCTGGCTGTGCTCTTCATTGGCATTTACCCGGGCCCCGTCCTCCACGGCGCTTCGAAGGCAAGCACGCCCCTGTTCCAGGCGGGCGCCGACGCCACCTCAAACGTCACAGCACAGATGCTGCCGAAGTAGCCGCATAGCCGCCTTGACAGAGTAAAGCCGCCGCGCCATCTTTCCCCTTCTCAATTGAATTCCGTGGTACCGTGCCATTGGCGGGTTCGCTTTCGTCGATTGGCAGAGGGAACGCGGCAGCTGGCTACCAGGGGGTGCCTACAGCTGCGGCGCGCCATGACGAAAATGGGACCGGGCCGCCGTACGTCTGTGAAGGTGGTCACGCGAGTGGTGGGGTCGGCGCTGAGGGGCGTCTCAGTCGATGAGGGTCTCTTTTACTCCGCGAAATTTCTCGTGCAGGTCGCGCAGAACCTGCTTCTTGCGGCGCTCTTCGTTATCGCGGGCGCCAGTTCCCACGCCGCAATCGGCCTGAGCAGTCTGTTCGTCGCCATGCTCCTGCCCGAACTCCTCTTCGGGTTTCTCGGCGGCGCAATCGGGGATCGTATCGGGCCCTCGCGGGCCTTTATCGCCGGGTCCGCCTTGCGGCTCGCGGCCGCCGGTCTGGGCGTCTACCTGGCCGGCGGAGCGGCCCCTGCGTGGGCCATCGCCTTCATCTACCAGTCAGTCTCCCAGGTCTCCGCGCCCGCCGAACTGGCGCTGGTTAGGAACCTCCGTGCCGACGCACCCGGACGCGCCCACTCGGTCATCGTCGCCGTGCAGTATGCAGGGCAGGGTCTCGGGATGCTCGCGCTTGCGCCAGCCTTCTTCTTCATTGGCGGGCCTCACATGATGTTCGCGGGCGCAGCCATCATCTTCGCCGTGCTCACTGTTGTGACGATTGTGCTCTCGGCTCGCCTTCATGGCACCGCCGCCGCCCGCCCGCAACCCGCCAGGGAGGCCTTCAGCGTCCGCCACACGCTTGCCGTGTTCCGTGAGCCCCTCGCCCGCGAGGCTGTCGCCATCCTCGCCATGAAGTCCATGATCGCCGAAGGCATCGTCGTCGCGATTCCTCTGTACATGAAAAGCAGCCCGGCACTCGGGCACTGGTCCCTCGCCTCGCTCCTGATTCCGGGCAGCATCGGCACCGTCGCGGGGCTGGCATGGGCTGCCTCCGCTTCGTCCGATGACCGCGCGCGCAGCGTCATGCGCCTCTCTCTCCTGGGGATGGTTGTCTCGGCGTTTGCGTACGCCGCACTCAATTACGGCCTCACGCGCATCCCGCCTGTGGGCCAGATTGCGCCTCACGCCGATTCGACCCTCGTGCTTGCCCTCGCCGTCGCCTTCCTCCTCGGCATGGCTCTCGCATCATCCGTCGTCAGCGCGCGTGCAGCCCTCACGACTTCCGCCCCCGTCGGGACACAATCGCGCGTCTTTGCCGTGCAGGGCGCCCTGAGCGATACACTCGTCGTCGTCCCCCTTATGGCTGTCGGTATCGGCGGGACATTCGCCGGCAGCGGGGCCATATTCGCCGCCCTCGGCACCATGGGTGCGCTCGTCCTCGTCATGCTGGCACGGCCATCGTTCATCCCCTACCTGGGCGTCACCGAACCCTCCGAAGGGTAGCGCCGCCCTTGACGCTGCCGGCGCCACGCATTGTGAGACGCTTCTCTGCACCGTACGATCGATGGCACCACCTCCCTGGAGGCACAACCATATGAGCGATCTCATCGCCGTCGCCTACCCGGACCTCTCCACGGCCCAGGACGTGATGCAGAAACTGGCAGAACTCCGGAAGGAGCACACGCTTGAGCTCGAGGATGCGGCGATCGTCACCCGCGCCATCGATGGCAAGGTCAAGCTCCACCAGGCGAACCTCGCGGGGGCCGGCGCTCTTGGCGGTGCACTCTGGGGTGGCCTCATCGGCCTGATCTTCCTGGCCCCGCTCCTCGGCGCCGCCATAGGCGCGGCGGCGGGCGCGGTGACCGGCCACTTCACCGATATCGGCGTAGACGACAACTTCATGAAGGAGCTCGGCAACCACCTCCCTCCCGGTGGCGCAGCCGTTATCCTCCTGGTGCGCAAGATCACCCCGGACAAGGTGCTTGCTGAAGTAGCCCCATTCGGCGGCTATGTCCTCAAGACGTCGCTCTCCACAGAAGCCGAGGGCCAGCTCAACGAGGCGCTCCGCAGCCGCGGCGCAGGTGGCTGACGTGCCCGTCCGTCCTGCGGCGTGATCCCAGGGAGTCCGGCTTGAAACAGATCATCCTTCACTCCGGCTTACAGGTCCCGCCGGCGCTGGTCACGAGAATTGCCGGCTGGCCCCACGAAGCTGATGTGACGCCTGGCTGGCTTGCAGCGCTGCCTGCCGCTGTGGAACAGATCTGCGCCCGCTGGGAAGTCGAACTCCACCCGACTGTCCACGAATCCATGATGACGCTGGTTGTCCCCGGCGATTCGCACTTGCTCGGGCCAGTCATCCTCAAGGCATCGCCGCTGGCCGACGAGTTCCGCTCCGAAGTGGCCGCGCTCAAACTCGCCGCCGCGCCCAACGTCGCCCGGGTCTACGATGACGACCTTGTCCACGGCATCGTACTGATGGAGCGCATCCTGCCCGGCACCCAGCTCCGCCACGTGTCTCTGTCCGACGATGAGGCCACGCGGATCGGCGCGACGAATGTCATGTCGATGTGGCGCCCGGTAGCCGAGCCCGATGGCCTCCACCCGCTGCCACGCTGGATGCGCGACCTCTTCCACTGGGTGCCAGCGCCGGAGCTCATTCCAGCGGACCTTGTTCGCGATGCCCAGGACGTGGCCCGCTCGCTGCTGGAGACCTCACCGGCCGCATCCCTCCTCCACGGAGACTTTCAGCACCAGAATCTCTTGCAACGCGGTGAGGACGACTGGGTCATCATCGACCCCAAAGGCCTGGTCGGCGATCCCGGGTTCGATATCGCCGCCTGGATGTACAACCCGCTGGGCATCACGGCGAACGGCGGCTACCGCGACATCGCCGCACGCCGCGTCGCCATCTGGTCCGACGTCACCGGCCTCGACCGCCATCGACTCGCCGGCTGGGCCTTTTGCGGTACGGTGTTGTCAACGTGTTGGTCCGCCGCAGGCCTCGGCGAGTCGCGACCCTCCTGGCTCAAACACAATGTCCGGGCTGCGGACGAGCTGCGTCACCTTCTCGGCTGATCGCCCTTCGTGCACGCATCGCCCATTACGCGTTCCTCATCCCCGCACGTTATATACTGCCGTCACCAACCCATTCGGAGACGTTTCCAATGCAATACCGAAACCTGGGCCGCTCGGGCCTGCAGGTGTCTGTCGTCGGCCTCGGCTGCAACAACTTCGGCGGCCGCCTCGAAATCGACCAGACACGTGCAGTTGTCGATAAAGCGCTCGACCTTGGCATCAACCTGTTCGATACCGCCGACGTCTATGGCGGCGCAGGTAAATCCGAAGAGCAACTCGGCGAGGTGCTCAAGGGCCGCCGCGACCAGGTCGTGCTGGCCACCAAGTTCGCCAGCCCCATGGGCGATGGCCCGATGAAGCGCGGCGCTTCCCGCCGCTATATCGTCCAGGCCGTCGAAGATAGCCTCCGCCGCCTCCAGACCGATTACATCGACCTCTACCAGATCCACCGCCCCGATGCCTCCACCCCCATCGAGGAGACCCTCCGCGCTCTGGATGACCTCGTCCATGCCGGCAAGGTCCGCTACATCGGAAGCTCGAACTTCACGGGCTGGCAGGTCGTCGAGTCGCACTACCTCGCCGAAAAGCACAACCTCGAACCGTTCGTCTCTGCCCAGAACGAGTACAACCTCCTCGACCGCCGCATCGAGCGCGAACTCGTCCCCGCCTGCGATAAGTACGGCGTCGGCATTCTGCCCTTCTTCCCGCTTGCCAGCGGCTTCCTCACCGGCAAGTACCGCCAGGGCGAAGAACCTCCCCAGGGCGCCCGTCTCTCCGGCGGCCCCATGGCTGGCCGCGTCCTTAACGAAGGGAACTTCGCAACGCTCGGACGCCTCGAGAACTTCGCGAAAGAGCGCGGGCACACCATCCTCGAACTCGCGATAGGCTGGCTCGCCAGCCAGCCCCACGTCCCGAGCGTGATCGCTGGCGCCACGAAGCCCGAGCAGGTGGAAGCCAACGTCGCCGCCGCCGAATGGACCCTCACGCCCGAAGAACTCGCTGAAGCCGACACGATCTCAAAGCACTGAGCCGACACGGAACTCCCTCCCCTCACAATGGGGGTGAGGGAGTCGGGGGTGAGGGCATGGCCCACTGGCAAGACCGTCATCGGCTCGTCGCCGCCGCGTACGTCGTCCTCCGGCGACCCGGTGGCGAAATTCTCTTCCTTCAGAGAGCCAACACCGGCTATCGAGACGGCCACTACAGCCTCCCTGCCGGCCACCTCGAGGGCGGCGAGTCCGCGCTCGCCGCTGCCATCCGCGAAGCTCGCGAAGAGACCGGCATCGACCTTGACCCCGCCAGGGTGCGTCTCGTCCACACCCAGCACCGCGTAGGTGAAGAACTCGACCACGAGCGCATCAACCTCTATTTTGAGGCCACGGATTGGAGGGGCGAGCCTCGCAACGCCGAGCCCCACAAATGCTCCGCATTGTTATGGTCTTGCCCGTCCTCCCCGCCACACCCCCTCGTCCCTGAGATCGCCGTCTTCCTCGAACATTTCGAACGGGGCAGCGCCTTCAGCGCGCTCGGCTTCGAATAACGCGGCCGGCCACCGGGCTCTACCGGCGGGTCGCCCTGGCTCGCCCCAACTCGCAGCTAACCACACCCCCGGCTACCATGAGAACCGGACGGCGGGCGTAGCGTAGTGGTTAACGCGTCTGGTTGTGGCCCAGAAGATCGAGGGTTCGATCCCCTCCGCTCGCCCCATCTCAGCCACGGCTCGCTCAGCAGGAGTGTTCGCCCCATGAGGACAACGCCCATGTGCAGTCGCCGCGTTCCGCCCCGGCACATCCCAAACCTCTCATCATCGTTGCGTTCCCGCGCCGGAGCGGGACACAATCCCAACAGATGATTAACTCGCCGGATGAACTGGCGCCCATTGCTGAGCCTGCCGATCCGGATCAGCTCCCGCTGCCCGATGCCACGGGCCAATCGTTTCTGCGCCGCGCGCGACGCCGTGCGATCACCATCCCCGCCGTGCTGCTGGCCTGGTGTGCCGTCGTTGCTCTTGCGCCCATTATGTTTCCCGCCGCACTCATAGCCGATGTCGTGCGTTACCGGCGTTTCGCACTTGTCCGCGGGTATGCTTTCCTGCTCCTCTACCTGTCCTGTGAAGTCTTCGGCATCGCCATCCTCACCTGGCTCCTCTTTCGCTACTCGCGCAAACCCGCAACGTTCATTGCCCGCAACTTCGCCCTCCAGTGCTGGTGGTCCCGCCTGCTCTTCTATGGCGGCATCCGCATCTACGGCATGAAGGTTGAAGCGGACGGCCTCGAAAACCTCGCCCAGGGCCCGATGGTCGCATTCGTGCGTCACGTCAGCCCGTTCGACAACCTTATCCCTTCTGTATTCGTGGCCGACCTCTATGGCGTCCGCCTTCGCTGGGTGATGAATCACTCGGTCATGCGCGACCCCTGCATCGACATCCTCGGCAACCGGCTCCCGAACGCCTTTGTCACCGGCCTCGTGAGAGATATCCGCAGGGTGCGAAGCCTCGCCAGCGGCCTCGGTCCTCAGGATGGCGTCCTCATCTACCCCGAGGGCGGCCTCTTTTCCCCCAAGAACCGCCAGCGCCTGCTCGATAAGCTCCGCGCCGCCCGCGACCCCGATTACGAACGCGCCGCCGCATTTCGCAACGTCCTTCCGCCGCGCCTCGGCGGCTCGCTCGCCCTCCTCGAAGCGAACACCGATGCCGATGTCGTCTTCATCGTCCATACCGGGCTCGAAGACGCTCAGTACCGCAAGCTCCTGAGCGGCGAGTTCATCGGCGCACGGCTGCGCATCCACGCCTGGCGGGTAGCAGCTTCTGAAGTCCCCGCCGACCGCAAGGCGCGCGGAGCGTGGCTCTTCGAACAGTGGACCAATGCCGATGCCTGGATCGATGCCAACCGCAGCACCGCGCTTCCGCTCTAGACCGGTTCCTGGACGATTCTTTCTTTACGTTCGTGCAATACACGGCGACACGCGATGATATCCACGTGACAAGCCACGTGGCCCGCAGGTTCATGCTGGTGACACTCCTCAGCTTGGTGGCCGTCACAATCGGTATTGCATGTGGCGGCGGCGCCGAGCCCTCCCCTTCCCCCTCCGCCGTCTCCGATGCGGGCATCCACAAGATCAAGCACATCGTCATCATCATGCAGGAGAACCGCTCCTTCGATAGCTACTTCGGCACATTTCCAGGCGCAGATGGCATCCCGATGAAGGACGGAGTCCCCACCGTCTGCATCCCGAACCCCGCAACGAAAACCTGCGACAGACCCTACCACGACACTTCCGATGAGAATGCCGGCGGACCTCACGGCACCGTCAATGCCACCGCCGATCTCGACGGCGGCAAGATGGATGGCTTCATCGCCCAGGCCGAGCAGGCCTTCGCGAACAACAAGGCAAAGTGCAAACCCGACGACCCAAACTGCGCCGGCGCCGCAGGCATTGATGTCATGGGCTACCACACCGCCGCGGAGATCCCGAACTACTGGTCCTACGCGACGGACTTCGTCCTAAACGACCATATGTTCGAGCCCGTCGCGAGCTGGAGCCTGCCCGCCCACCTCTACATGGTCTCCGAATGGTCCGCGCGCTGTTCCAGGGCCGGCGACCCGCAGTCCTGCGTGAATTCACTTGATGCCGCCACGCCCCCGGATTTCGGCGCCGCCCACGACCTCGAACGCACGATTATCACGGCGTGCAGCGCTGGCAACCGCACCAAAGCCTGCACTGAGGCGCTCGCGAAGGCCGGCATCGATGCCTCCATCGCGGCCCAGCTCGACGAGGTCATCAAGAGCAGCTGCAAAGACCCACTGCAGACCTACGCCAGCTGTGCCGCCGCCGTCGACAAAGCCAACATCCCCGCCCCGCTCAAACAAAAACTCATCGCCGCCGCCGATACCTTCGCGCCGCCTGACTATGCCTGGACCGACCTCACGTACCTCCTCTACAAGGCCAGCGTCTCGTGGAAGTACTACGTCTTCAACGGTATCGAACCCGACTGCGAAGATGACTCTGCCGTCACATGCGCACCCATCAAGCAGGACGCGACCACACCCGGTATCTGGAACCCGCTTCCCTATTTCGACACCGTGAAGCAGGATGGCCAACTCGGGAATATCCAATCGCTCACCAGCTTCTATAGGGATGCGAAGGCCGGTACCCTGCCCGCGGTCTCGTGGATAACGCCCAACGGTTCCGTGAGCGAACATCCCCCGGCGCTCGTCAGCACCGGCCAGGCCTACGTCACCGGCCTCATCAACAGCATTATGCAGGGCCCCGATTGGGACTCTACTGCGATCTTCCTCAGCTGGGATGACTGGGGTGGTTTCTACGACCACGTCGCTCCCCCGAAGACAGGTGAGGCAGAATACGGTTTCCGCGTACCAGCGATCGTCATCAGCCCCTACGCGAAACAGGGCTACATCGACCATCAAACGCTGAGCCACGACGCCTACGTGAAGTTCATCGAAGACGACTTCCTCAACGGACAGCGCATCAACCCCGCCACCGATGGCCGCCCCGACCCCCGGCCTGATGTCCGCGAAAATAACCCCGAACTCGGTAACCTCGCCCTCGACTTCGACTTCAACCAATCCGCGCGTCCCCCCGTGATCCTCCCCGGCGGCGTGGTCTACATGGCCGCGACGGAGCAACCCGCCAGCGGCGGTTCCGTACCTGCACCGTAGCCCGCGGCGTCTTCCTGCCCGCGGCGCCGGCAGGCAGTACCGCGACCGCATGGGAGCGCCGGCGGCGACATGGCGATATGCCCGGGTGGGCCAACAAGAGTCGCAGCGGTGCTCTGGCCGAGTCAGTACCGCGGTCCGTCAGGGAGCGCCTCGGCCGCGATATTCGCGATGCGACCGCGAACCCGATCGGGTCTGACACCCGGGTCAGTCAGTACCGCGACCGTCAGGGAGCGGCGCCCGCGACTCGTCGCGATCTTGCC
>JAFKFP010000172.1 GCA_017308185.1 bacterium
GTTTTCGCCCTGCCGAAGCAGCACACAACTGGCGCGGCCGATGGAGACGTCATCGGAGAGGAAATCTGCGTCAACGACGCGGATGCGGTTGCCGTCGCGCGCGATGCGCGTTTCGACGGTGACGGGTGCAAACCGGGGCATGCGGTAGAGATCGACAGTGAGGCGTGTGGGCAAGAAAGCGGGGTCGCCGTGACGGCGATCGATTTCGAAGGCGAGTAGGCCCGCAACGACACGGCCGTGGAGTGAATTTGGGTCCCACGGTCCGCGGCAGATGTCGTTCGGCAGGAAGCGCTCGCCTTCGCGATGGAAGAAGGCTTCGTTAGTCATGGTGGGATTATGAGGGGGCGGGTGCGAAGTGGGAACGATCGCCTAGCCTCCGGCGAGGGAGCGAAGCCGGGCAACGATACCGGGGATGGTTTCGAGCACATAGTCGATCTGTTCGCCGGTGTTGTCAGTCCCGAGGGTGAGGCGTAGCGAGGCGTGGGCGAGGTCCGCGTCAATGCCCATGGCAGTGAGCACGTGTGACGGTTCGAGTGCCCCGGTGGTGCATGCACTGCCGGAACTCGCGGCGATGCCGGCCATATCGAGTGCAAGAAGGACGCTCTCGCCTTCGACGTTGCGGAAACAGCAGCTGAAGTTGTTCGAGATCCTGCCGGTGGGATCCGTGGGGCCTGTGATGACCGTATCGGGCACGCGCTCGGGAAGTTCGAAGAGGAGGCGGTTTCGGAGTGCGCTGACACGGGCATTCCGCTGTTCGAATTCGTCCCAGGCGAGCTTCATGGCGGCCGCGAGTCCGGCGATGCCCGCGACGAATTCGGTGCCGGCGCGGCGTTCCTTTTCGTGGCTGCCGCCGAGAATAAGCGGTTGCCAGGGGGTGCGGTTGCGGATGTAGAGCAACCCGACGCCCTTCGGTCCATAGAACTTGTGGGCAGCAATGCTGAGCAGGTCGACGCCGAGCGTTTTGGGTGAGATGTCGATCGCGCCGGCGGCCTGTACGGCATCCGTGTGGACAACGGCCTTCGGATTGCGGGCCTTCACGATGCGCACGACGTCGGCGATGGGCTGGATCGTCCCGACTTCATTGTTGGCGGCCATGACGCTGACAACGGTGGTTTCATCGGTCATCGCGGCCTCGAGGGCGTCGAGGTCGACGACGCCATCGGCATCAACGGGCAGATAGGTGGCGCGGAACCCTTCGCGCTCGAGCTGTTCGACCGTGTGCAGGACGGCGTGGTGCTCGATGGCCGAGGTGATGATGTGGCTGCCACGTCCGCGCGATCGTTGGGCGAGGGCCGCCCCACGGATAGCAGCGTTGTCACCCTCGGTACCGCCACTGGTGAATACGACTTCCCTGGTGGACACCCCGAGCAGGTCCGCACAGAGCTTTCGAGATGCATCGAGCGCGTGGTGTGCCTGTTGGCCCTCGAGCGAGATGCTCGACGGGTTGCCCCAGTAGGTGGTGTACATGGGGAGCATGGCTTCGATGACCCGGGGGTCAGGCGGTGTCGTGGCGGCGTGGTCGAGGTAGATGCGTTCCATGGTGGTACCAGCGTAGCGCTTTTGAGGACCGAGTTCCGAGAGCCGAGTTCTGAGGAAACGATGCATGCTACGAGCTGGAGAGTGCCGCCGTAGTCGATTGAAAGTTGCAATGGGTTACACCTGTACGAGCATTCGACCTCGGGGGGTTACGCCCTCTACGCTAGATATGTGCCTGTGAAACAGGGGCAATGCGGGGTACCCGCCCTGCAGGAATGGGAGCAACCAATGGAAACGCCTATCGGACCCGGTGCAGTCGGGATGCAACTGTCGAACATCCGCGTGTGTGCGCGGTGCGGTCTGCGCTATGACTGGCGCAAGTCGCCCAGTTCGGCGCTGAAGATGACGTACTGCAGCTCGCTCTGTGAGCGTGCAGACCTGGGGTTCACGGTAGAGGCGTTGCTGAAGCTCGAGCGTCCCACGCCGCTTATCGCGGTCCCCGAGGAAGCACCAGCAGAGGCAGCACCAACAGCGTAGTCATACGACGCCGAAAGCGATCACGAGCCGCCCCGGCCGGGGCGGCTCGTTTTGCGTCGTGGCACCGCAGCACTGAGGGCGCCACCGCCGCTCAATGAGGGACCGACCGCGTGGATGGTCAGTCAGCGAGCATGCCGTGAGCGGAGCCATACTGGGCTTTGATGGGTGTGAGCCGGACGACCCACTGCCGTTCGGCCCCGAGCCAGGATGTCTCGAGTACGCCGCGCAACACGAACGAGTCGGACAACACCTGGACACTCCTGAGACCCTGGGCGTAATAGTGTCTGAGCAGCGTTCCCTTGCCGCGCAACACGCGACTCATCAGAAGCCTGTTCGAGTCCGCCATGGATTGCGCAATGCACTTCGCGAGTTCGTTACCATCTGAGTCAAGCAAGACGATCATCGGGACTCCTTATTGCCACGGCCAAGCCGATTCCGTGTGGGCACCTATGAATATGAGGCATTCTCAACCACGGCCGGTACCAACTGTAGGACCAAACGGCCACGCGACCGCGGCCTAACGGTGCAAGTCTCGCCCCGGCCGGCCAGATTCTGGTGTCGTCGCGCGCCGGCGCGCATCGGGCTGCCCCCATTTCCTGATATGGGAGACGCGAGCCTGATTTTGGACGAGTGGCCATGAACTCTGCTCCCATAAGCCGCTTCACCGGGGCTCTGAGCAGGAACACATTAGACGCCAGGCCGGCGTAACATCCATACGCCAGCCAGGGATACGACATGCAGCCGATTCGGCCTGCCCCCGGACGGAACCCAGAACCGCGTGCACCCTCGTCACTGACCAGTCGTGGCGGGCTCTCATCCGCTGATGCACAGCGGCTGCTGCTGATTAACGGTAAGAACGAGCTCATCCGCCACCGAGGATATCGGTGGCCTGCAGCGTTCGCGCGCCAGTTGACGCATCCGCTCGCAATCCTGTTGTGGGTGGCGGCAGCGCTTGCTCTGACCACCGGGATCACATCGCTCGCGATTGCCATCGTGGTCGTCATCACAGTCAACGCGATCTTCGCCTTTGTCCAGGAACTCCACGCGGAGCGCGCAGTGGAAGCCCTGCGAGAGTACCTGCCGGAGCGGGCCAACACGATCCGCGATGGTCAGCTGCGGAGTATCCCGGCGAGCGAGCTGGTACGGGGCGACCTGCTCGTCGTGTCGGAAGGCGATCGCATTTCGGCCGATGCCCGCCTGATCTCGGGCGCGCTGGAGATCGATGCGTCGGCCCTCACGGGAGAATCTCAGCCGGTATTGAGGACCGCCGGCGTGGCGAATGCTGCCGAAACGTTGCTGCAGGCGGAGGACCTGATCTTCAGTGGGACAGCGTGCACCGAGGGCGATGCACGGGCGATCGTGTTCGCGACCGGGATGCAGACGCAGCTGGGCCGAATCGCTGCGCTGTCGCAGCGCACCAGGATTCCTCCCAGTCCGTTGGAGATACAGGTAAGGCGAGTGGCCTGGCTGATTGCGGCGATCGCGGCCGCGCTGGCAGCCGCGTTCATACCGGTCGCGACGCTGGGCGCCGGGCTCTCATTCTCGAGCGCCGTAACTTTCGCGATTGGCCTATTGGTCGGGAATGTCCCCGAGGGCCTGCTCCCGATGATCACGCTCGTCCTTGCGTTGGCGGTGCGGGAACTGGCCCACCGCGGCGCACTGGTCAAACGGCTGAGCGCGGTGGAGACGCTCGGATCGACCGATGTGATCTGCACAGACAAGACGGGCACGCTAACCGCGAATCAGATGACCGTTACATGTCTGTGGACATCAGCAGGTGAGATGCAGCCGGACGAGATCACTTCAACAACGAGGGGCGCCGAGCCGTTGCACTCTTTCTTGCAAGTGAGTGCACTCTGCAGCAACGCCCGCCGCACGGCTGAGGGGTTTGCGGGCGATCCAACGGAGATCGCACTCCTGCGCATGAGCAGCGACACCCTAGAGCTGCAGGGTGTGACGCCTGATGCGCGGCTGACCCAGTTTCACTTCGACCCGGGGGCCAAGCTGATGTCGACGGTCGACATGCGAGACGGCGGCACATGGCTCGACACGAAGGGGGCGCCGGAATCGGTGCTGCCGCTCTGTATCTCCATCGAGACCAAGGAAGGCCCGCGCGCCTTGACCCGGACAGGGCGTGACGCCATCGACGCGCGCGTCGCCGATTATGCCGCGCGTGGGCTTCGGGTGCTGGCGCTTGCCACACGGCTGCTGGACGCAGGCGCTGCGCTCCCGGCCGTGCGCGAGGAGGCGGAACGCGACCTGTGCTTCCTCGGGCTGGTGGGGCTGTTCGATCCGCCCCGGCCGGAGGCTTCAGTCGCAGTGGCGAGATGTCATGAGGCGGGCATTCGCGTGATAGTCATCAGCGGCGACCATCCGCTTACGACAACGGCCGTGGCTCGAAGCGTCGGGATTGTGAAAGGAGAACCGACGGTCATTACGGGCGGGCAGATCGATTCGATGGACGACGAGACTCTTGCCGGCCTGCTGCGGCGGAGCGAGGAGATTGTGTTTGCACGCAGTTCGCCGGAGGCGAAGCTGCGTGTGGCGAGCGTGCTCAAGGCCGATGGCCATGTCGTCGCAATGACGGGCGATGGCGCGAACGACGCGCCCGCTCTACGCGAAGCAGACATCGGGGTAGCGATGGGCAAATCCGGCACGGACGTCGCCCGCGAATCCGCCTTGATGGTGCTCACGGACGATGACTTCGCGACGATCGTGGTGGCAGTGGCGGCGGGGCGGCGGGTGTTCGCCAACATCCGCAAGTTCATCTTTTACATTTTCACGCACGCAACGCCGGAGGTTGTGCCGTTCCTGCTGTTCGCGCTCACCGGTGGACGCATCCCCTTGCCGCTGACGGTGCTTCAGCTGCTGGCGGTGGACATCGGCACTGAGACAGCGCCGGCCCTTGCGCTGGGACGGGAGCCAGCCGAGCCCGGGCTCATGCGGGAACCGCCGCCCCCGCGCAACGAAGGCGTCATACAGCCGTCAATGCTGATACGTGCCTGGCTGTTTCTCGGGATCATTGCGACGATTCTCGAACTCGGCGCGTATCTACTGGTGCTGTTGCGGGCCGGATGGCGCCCGGGCGACCCAACGGGGACCGGTAGCGCATTGCACGCTTCTTATCGACAGGCGACGACGGTCACGTTCCTTTCGATGGTGATGGGACAGGTGGGCACGGCGTTTGCTGCGCGCACTGAACACGCTTCAACGATGTCCATCGGTATCTTGAGCAACCCTGCTCTGTTGTGGGGAATCGTGGCGGAGCTGGTGATGGCCGCCGCATTCATCTACGCCCCGCCGCTACAGGATGTCTTCGGGACGGCCCCGCTGCCACTGCCATACTTCGCGATGACGCTTCCGTTCCCGTTCGTCGTCTGGGGCGCCGACGAGCTACGCCGGTATCTGCTGCGGCGGCGAACCGCGAGCGGATCAGGATAGCGGCGCATCAGCGATAGCTATGTTGCAGCTGTTCGTGGCTGGTCACGTGCGTGCGGCAGTCGACCGGGCGGGATTGCAGGGCGTCCTGCATCCAGGGGCACGTCGTCAGGCATCTTCGGCGAGGGTCTCATCGGCGGTATGGAAGTGGTGGACGTGGTGGTGGCCGCGGCGCTTCTGGATCTCGTGTGCAAGGAGGCCGTGGTCGGGCGCCACGACCAGTGCAACGACAAAGAAGGCGGTGGCGGTAAGCACGATGGTGGCGCCGGCAGCCAGGTCCCAGTAGAAGGAGAGGTAGAGGCCAACAGCGCTGCTGAGGACTCCAATGAGGGCACTCGAAAACATCATGCGGTAGAGGTCATCGGTGAGGAGGCGGGCGGTGGCGGGGGGTGTGACGATGAGCGCGAGGATAAGGATGTTTCCGACGGTCTGGAGACTGACGACGATGGTCGCAGTGACGAGCATGAGAAGCGTCATGTCGAGCCAGAAGACGGGGTAGCCGAGCGAACGGGCGAGGGTGGAATCGAACGCGGCGAGCGTGAACTCCTTGAGCAGGGCGAACAGCACGAGCAGCACGACGGCGCCGATGGCGATGGTGACCAAGACATCGGACTGGGAGACGCCGAGTACATTGCCGAAGAGCAAGGCGCCAAGATCACGCCGGAAACCCGACTGACGGCTGATGATGACGACGCCCAGTGCGAAGAACGCGGCGAAAAGGACGCCGATGGCCGAATCTTCGGTCACACGGCGGCTGCGCGACACAATGCCTACGCCCAGCGCGGTGAAGAAGCCGAAGACGAATGCGCCGATAACGATGCTGCGGTCCAGCATGTACGAGATGACGACGCCGGGAAAGACGGCGTGGGCGAGCGCATCGCCGATGAAGGCGAGGCCACGAAGGACAACGAAGCAGCCCACAATGCCGCACACGCCGCCCACAATGCAGGCTTCGAGCATGGCACGCTGCATGAAGCCATAGGTCAGGGGGTCGGTGAGGACGTTCATGAGAACACCGCCACCTGGCCGCCAAAGGTGCGGCGCAGGACTTCGGGGACGTAGGTCTCGCTGGTGGGGCCGAAGGCGACGATGCCGTGGTTCATGCAGCAGACGTGGCTGCAGAGGGGGGGCACCTCTTCGAGTTCGTGGGTGGCCATGATGACGGTCACGCCGTGTTCGGCGAACGAACGGATGGTGTCGTAGAAGACCGTACGGTTCTTTGCATCGACGCCGGTGAGTGGCTCATCGAGCAGGACGACGCGCGGTTCCTGAACGAGTGCGCGCGCGAGAAAGATGCGCTGCTGCTGACCGCCGGAGAACTGGCTTATATGACGTCCTCCCAGCCCGTGGAGGCCCATGCGACCGAGGGCAGCATCGGCGCGGCGGCGGTCATCACTCCCGGGCCAACGGAGCCAGCCTCGGCGCCGGTAGCGTCCCATGGTGACAACGCCGCGGGCGGTAATCGGGAAGTCCCAGTTCACCTCTTCGCGTTGGGGGACGAAGGCAACTTCGCCGGCGCTGCGGTCGATCGGGTGGCCATCGAGCAAGATGCGGCCCCGGCGGGGAGGGATGACGCCGGCGAGGGCCTTGAGCAGCGTACTCTTGCCGCTGCCATTCGGGCCGATGAGGCCGACGACGGCGCCGCGCGGCACATTAAAGGTGAGACCGTGCATGACGAAGGTTGAGCCGTAGCCAATCACGAGCCCCTGCACTTCGAGCAGACTGTCAGCAGTCATTTGAGTGCCTCTGCGATAGTGCGTGCATTGTCGAGGATCATGCCATCGACTGTATCGGCGCCAGAGCCGGGCTTGCCGAGCGAGTCGCCGTAGAGGGTATCGACGACCTTTGCACCGGTGTCGCGTGCGATCTGGTTGGAGACCTTCGGGTTAGCGGTTTCCTCAGAGAAGATGGCCTTGACGTGCTCTCGCCGTATGAGGTCTTCGAGTGCTGCGATATCTTTGGCCGAAGACTCTGCCTGGGTGCTGGTTGAGGGGATGACCGCGCCGATATACGTGAGGCCATAGCGCTGGATGAAGTACCCGAAGGCGTCGTGGTCGGTGACCATCTTGCGGTTAGCGGGCGGGATGGTATCGATGATCTCGCGGACCTGCGTGTCGACACTGTCCAATTTGGCCTCGTATTTCCTGGCGTTGGCGTTGTAATCGGCGGCATGCGCGGGATCGGCCTTCGCGAGAGCAGTTGCGATGTTCTGCACCATAACCTTGTCGTTCACGGGATCCTGCCACACATGGGGATCCGGATGGCCACCAATGGTGCGGAGTTGTATGCCGTCGGTGACCGTGACGGTCTTCGCCTTGCCGCCGCCGCTGCTGATGATCCGGTCGAGCCAATCATCGAGACCAAGGCCGTTGCGGAACACGATGGTGGCATCGCCGATGGCGCGGAGGTCGCTCGCGCCTGCTTCGAAGTCGTGCGGGTCAATTCCGGGGCCGATGAGCGTCTTCACATCGGCATCAGGCCCGGCGACTTCACGGGTGAGCGCCCCGACCTGGATCGTGGTGGCAACCACCTTGAGTCTGCCGCGACTCGTGCTACTCCCGCTGCACGCGGCAGCGGCCCCCAGCACCGCCACCGTCAGCACGACGAAGCCGAGAGTAGTGGCACGTTTGAGACTAAGTATCACCATCGGACAATGATACATTGTCTCAGTCGAGGTGCAAGCAGGAAACTCAGCGTGTTTCGGCAAAGAGCCGCGGCGCCAACACCGGCCGATCCGGCGAAGGGGCATCGGCGAGGGATGTGACGGCGCACGGGCCCGCGTGCTCGAAGAGGTGCGCGACCCACGGATGGCAGGTGAACACCAACACCTGGTTCGTCGCCGCGAGCTCACCGAAGGCCTCGGCGACACGCGCGCCGCGTTCGGCATCGAAATTGATCAGCACTTCATCGACCACCACGGGGAGACGGGTGGCGAACTGGCGAATAAGCCCGAAGCGGAGGGCGAGGTAGAGCTGTTCGCGCGTGCCGCGGCTTAGCTGCCCGGCTTCCTTCTGCCGTCCTGTTGCCGCTTCGACGACTTTCAGGGTGTCGGACTCGAGCTGGGGCACGATGCGGCTGTAGCGCTGGCCGGTGATCGCCGCGAACAGGTCACTCGCCTCGCGCACGACTGCTGGCTGGCGCTCCTCCTCCCATCGGCGGCGGGCACGTTCGAGGACATTGCGGGCCACGGTCAACTCAGCCCACTGCTGCGCGACCGCGCGGAGCTCCTGCTGGAGTTCCTCTCTGCGGGCGAGCAGTTGAGAGGTCTGCACCCCGTCCACGAGTTGTGAGAGGCGGGTCTCGCAGGCGGTGCGTTCATCGCGGAGGTCATCGCGGCGCTTCTGGGCTTCCTCGAGCGCCTCGGCGAGGGCAGTCGTGCGGGCGTCGAGCGCGGCGCGATCGGTGGCAGCGAGGGCCTGCTGGAAGCGGGTGATGGCGTCGCCGGGGCCACTGAGCGTCGTGAGCTGCGTCGTGCAATGAGCGAGCTCGCGTTCGAGGGCGCGGCGCTGCTCAAGGATGGTGGCGAGGGCGCGGAACGCCTCGGCGTCTTCGGCGCCAGCGGCATCGAGGAGGGTTGCGAGCCGTGCCGCGGCTGCATCAACGGCCTTCGATTTCTCGTCAACGAGAGCTGCGGCCGTGGCAGCTGACTTCCGGGCGCGCGCACGATCCTCGGCTGCGGACGCAGCTTCGTTGCAGCGGGCCGAGAGCGTTGTGACGGCTGCTATTACTGCCGAGGCGTCGAGGCCGGCATCCTCGATCCCCAGGTGGTGGTGGATGTTGGCCAACGACGCGTTGTAGGCGTCAATATCCCGGCCTATCGCCGAGACCCGGTGTTGCTTGTCGTGGACGGCACTGACGAGCGTGCGAGCCTGCGCGGCACTGCTCATGAGGGTAGCGACCAACGCGGGCCTCAAGGCAGCTTCGAGGCCATGACCAGCGAGCCAGTCGTCCCACTCACGAAGGGCCACATCAACGGCAGCGCGGGCAAGCTCCGCCGTGCCAACTGCTTCGGCGTGGGCAGCGGCGGCCTGGCGATGGGCCTCCGCCGCAATGCTCAGCGCCTCCACGTTTCGTTCATAGCGTGCGAGTAGGGCGGCCTCGTCTTCGAGCCGCGCCTCCAGGGCGGCCAGATCGGCAGCCGTGGGCTGTTGGAGTCCGAAGCGAGCCGCGGCAGCGACGAGCGCGGCGAGTGCGCGGTGTTCGCGGTCATCGGCTTCGTGGGAGCGTGCCGCCAGCGGGTTCTGCTCACTCTCACCGGGGTGCGGGGTGCTGCCGCTCCGCCAAACGAGCACGATTCCAGCGACGACCATGGCTTCGACAGCGAGGGTCACCACCGCGCCGGCGCCACCTGCCCCGACACCGATCGCCAGGACCACCACTGCTGCGATAGCAAGGAGACCGGTGGCGGCGAGCCGGACCCAGGCGGGCCAGCCGCCATCGTTTGCCAGCGGAGCGCGGCCAGCAGCTGCTGCAGCCTGGTAAGCCAAGGCTGTCGCGTCAGATTGCGCGCGGTTGTGTTCGTCGGCAAGCACGCGGCAATGGCGGAGCGCCTCGCGCGCTTCATGAAGGCCCTGGTTGTCGTACGCGGGGCGAGGGGTCGATTCCAGCGTGACGCGAGCGGCGCGTTCGCCCTCGCTTGCTTCGGCCACGAGCCTTGCCGTCCGTTCGACTTCGGCGGCGGCCGTATCGGCGTGCCTGGTGGCGTCGTCGATCGTGTCGCGGTATTCCTGGACCTCGTGCTGCACCGGTAGCGAAGAATCGAAGGCCTCCACACGATCGGCATCCCACCCGGCACCAAGAGCGCGAAGGGCCGTGTCGAGTTCGGCCTGCGCCGCGTCGCGTTCGGCTACCCGTTTCGGCAGGGCTTCGACGAGACCCCTGTACCAGATCAGGCGATCCCTGAGGTCGGCGATCGCGGCGGATTCCGCGAGCAATCGCTCATGAGGCACGGGGCGGGAGGCCTCCAGCTGCCACTGTTCGAGCTCATGGCGCGCGCCTTGCAGCGCTTCGTCTGCTGCTGCGAAAGCGTTCTCGGCCGCTTCGAGGCGCGCCAGGCCATCGGGTGGGAGGTTGGCAGCGGGCGGCAGCTTGTCGATTTCAGCGCGCAGCTGCTGCGACTGCACCCAGGCCGGCCACCCCTTCAGGAGCGGGGCGTGGTCACGTTGCTGACCGGTAACGTCGGCGACGGCTGCCGCGGCGGCGGCGAGTTCGGACGCCAGTTCGGAAAGGCGTGCGGTCAGCCTGCCGTATTCGGCGGCCTCGCCGTCGACCTTGCGGAGTTCGGCTTTCACGGCATCCAATTCGTGCAGGAGCCGGGCAACTCTCTGGTTGCGCCCGCCGGGCCGAAAGAGTTCTGAGCGCCGCCTTTCGATACTGGCAAGGGCTTTCGGAAGGGCGCGCACTCCCATGCCCGCTTCGAAAATGGCGCTGTTGGCTTCTCCGCTGAGACCGCGAAGGACTTCAGCATCGAAAGCGAATACTTCTTCGAACATGCCCTTCGAGGCATGGCCGAGAAGCCGTGCGAGGGACTGCTCATCGGCTGTTTGGGCGCCGTCGGGGAAGGTGAGGAGCATACGGGGGCCGCGGCTATCTTCCCAGCGCTCGACTGTGTAGGCGCCGCCATCGGGCGCGACGAGGACGATGGAGCCGCCGTGGCGGCCTCCCTGGAGAGGGGGGTAGTGTTCCTGGCGTTTCTGCTGGGGCCAGCCGAAGAGGACCATGCGGATGAATGCGAGCAGCGTGCTCTTGCCGGCTTCGTTGAGGCCTTCGATGACGGTGACGTTCGATTCGAAAGGGCCAAATTCGCGGCCGGCGAAGTGCCCGAAGCCATCGATGTGGATCCGCTGGATTCTCAAGATGTGCTCTCCTGGAGGAGTTCGTCGACGCATAGAGATTCAGCGGCCGCGAGCAGGGAGGGCAGGCCGCTCACCGCCGGCATCACATCGCGGAGGTATTCGCCGGCGGCATGGTGGTTGAACAGGTCACCGAGCGGCGTAAGCAGGCTGGCTTCGTGCGATGAGTCATCGAACACGGTAAGCAACTCGGCGAGGAAGTCGCCGCCTGCACGTGCCTGTTCGCGGTCGAATACGGGCCGCGTGTGATTCTCGATGCGGTCGCACCACGCGAACTGCTGCTGGCCGGCCCACTCGCGATTGACCTCATCGCGAAGGTCATCCAGGTAGGAATCGCGGCAGATGTCAGCATGGAGCGCGCCACGGCCAGCAAGCTCAATGCGGTAGACGATAGGGCGTCCATCGGCCTGATCGAGTGCACCGCCGACCGCACGTTCGATGGCGTTGCGAAGAGCCGGCGCATGCTCGAACGGTGCAATGTCGATGGGGATGACGGTCCAGCGGACGCGGTCAAGGGCGTGAAAGGTGAGAGATGGGCGGCCACCGGGGGCAACATCGACGAGGTACACCCCGCGTGGGCCTGTCTCGACTGGGTGGCGCCCCTGGGGGTTGCCGGGGTACACGATCGCGGGGCCGGCGGCGCGCAGTTCCTGGCGGGTATGGACGTGGCCCAACGCCCAGTAATCGATACGTGTGGCGGCCAGGTCCTCCACTGTGCAGGGTGCATACGGATCGTGGTTGGGGTTCGAGCCGACGTTGCAGTGGAGGAGGCCAATGGCGAACGCCGCATCGTCGTTGCGCTTGAAGCGCCGGGCAATATTCTCGTGGACACGCTGCCGGGGGTAGCTATATCCGTAAACCATTGCCCGGCCGGGATCCGCGGGGTCGAGCGGGACGGCTTCGATCTCGCCGGTGAAGCGATGGCAGGTTGCAGGGACGGGGAACCCGGCTTCCCAGCCATCGAGGGGATCGTGGTTTCCATGGCAGACGAACGAGCGGATGCCAGCCGCGGAGAGGCGTTCGAGCCCGCGAAGGAAGTGCAATTGGGCGCGGAGACTCTTGTCAGAGGCGTCGTATATGTCACCCGCCACGAGCAACGCGTCGACGTGCTCGTTGAGGCAGAGTTCGATGATGGCGTCATACACATCAAAGGTGGCATCGCGCAGCGTCGCGGCCACGTGCGCCGGGGCCGAAGCGCCGAAACCGGCGAACGGAGCGTCGAGATGGAGGTCAGCGGCATGCACGAATCGGATGTGGCTCAAGCGCATAACTCCTTCAACATTTCTCCCATCATAGCGCCATCGTCTTGAAACGGCGGCAATAACGGAAGCTTCAACATCAATTTCGGCAGCCTGCCACACGGCCGCGACAGCGCGTGACGCGGCCGCGGACGTACACTGACGCAATGTCTGAGCGCGCGGCTTCTGGAGAGACAACGAGACGGCGATTCGTGCCGTACGGCCCCGCGGCGACAGCGGCACTCTCGGAGGCGATTGCAGCGGCGCAGGCCAACGACATCCTCGCGCCAGTGACCGTGATCGTGCCGTCCAACATTGCCGGGCTGTCACTGCGCCGCACAATGGGGCGGCGGGAGGGGCTGCTGAATGTCCGCTTCATGGTCCTCGCCCGCCTCGCCGAACTGCTGGGTGCCGGGGCGCTTGCGGCCGAGGGGCGGGGGCCGCTCACCCGCTGGCGACGGTACGAGGCGGTGCGCAATGTCCTCCGGAGCGATGCCGGGGTATTCGCACCGGTGGCGTCGCACCCGTCGACGCTGACGGCGCTTGATTCGGCGTTTCGGGAACTACGCGATACAACACAGACGAAGCTTGAAGAGACGGCGGTGCTCCCCGGGAGACAGGGCGATGTAGCGCGCCTCTATCTCCGGTTTCGGGCCGCGACGACGGATAGTTACGATGCCAGCGACCTGGCAGTAGCGGCGACAGCGGCGGTGAGGAGCGGGCAGGCGCCAGGGTTGGACGACATTGGGACCGTCATCGTATACCTGCCCGGCCCGCTGACCCCGGCATCATCGGGACTGGTCGAGGCGCTGTTGGATGGGGGCCACGGGATGCTCATCGGCGGGCTTACCGGCGAAGCCGGGCCGGATGCGCGGGTATGGGGCACCGGCGGGACCCAGGCCGACGTGAATGGGCACGCAGCGCCCATCGTGGCCAGCCAGATCGTCCTTGCAGCTGATGCCGAAGAAGAAGCGCGCAACGCGATCCGCTGCGTGATGGCGGCAGCGGCTGACGGCGCGCCTCTCGCGAGGATGGCGATTCTGTACCCGGGGGCAGGCGATTACGGCGCGCTGCTCCACGAACAGCTCGAATCGGCAGGCATCCCGCACAACGGGCCGGCCACGGGCTCGCTTGCTGATTCGGTCCCCGCGCGGGCCCTCACGATGCTGCTCGCACTCCGCGATGACGACCTGACGCGGGTGGGCGTGTTCGAATGGATGGCGGCGGCGCCGATCATCGAAGCGACAGAGGGAGAACATGCCGGACGCCTCGCACCGTCGCGACGATGGGAGAAGATCGCGCGCGAAGCGGGCATTGTGGGCGGGATAGAGCAGTGGCGTTCGCGGCTGGGAGTCCAGAGGCAGTTGCGCGAAGCCTCTATGGGCGAGGCTATTGCCGATGGCGACGAAGTGCGCGCGGCGGGCTACGAACGCGACATCGAGACGATCGGCCGGCTGCTCTCGTTCATCGAGGAGTTGCATGGACGGCTCGCTCACCAGGAGGAACCACCGCAGGAACACATCGAGCGGATTCGGCGAGTCCTCGAACGGTACCTCGGGAGCGACGCCCGTCACGATTCATGGCCAGCTGCGGAGGCGGCAGCGTATCAGCGGGTCGATGAGATCTTGCGCGAAGCGGCCTCATCAGCAGCCGGAGGCGGAGCGTTCGGGCCAGGCGAGATCCGCAACGCCCTGGTATGGCTGCTCGCGGAGCCCGGCGAACGGATCGGGCCTTTCGGCCAGGGGGTGTTCGTTGGGCCGGTATCACAGGCGGCGGGGATGCATTTTGAACGTGTGTATGTGGTCGGCATGGCCGAGGGCTTGCTCCCGGCGCCGGTGCGCATCGACGCGTTGTTGCCGGATGACGAGCGCGAGCAGGTGGGCCTGGCGCCTGTAGCAGAGATGGCCGCGGAGGATCGGCGACGGTACCTCGCGGCGCTCGCGACCGCTCCGGAGCGCACGCTCATTTACGGGAAGGCCGACCTGCGCGGCGGACGGGTGCGACAGCCTTCGCGGTGGCTGCTGGAGTCGGCGTCTCGACATGCCGGGACACGCCTGACAGCGAGTGCGTTCGAGGAGCACGCGCCGGCGGCGTGGCTGACGCGGGTGCCTTCGTTCGCTGCCGGGGTGCGGAGCGCCGTGGCATCAGCGTCGCCGGCAGAGTTCGATGTGGGCATGCTCGCTGCTGCGCCACGCGCGCTCGAGGCGAACGAGCTGTTATTGCTGCCAGAGTTCGGTGGTGTGCGCCTTGGGATCGAAGCGGCGAAGGCCCGGATGGTGCGGACGCGTGGCGTGCGGCCCGCGCTCTCGCGGTGGGAAGCGGCAGTAGGCGCCGCGATCCGCGGGCCGAGCTCGGCGGGGGCGCCTCCTGTCTCGCCGACGGCACTCGAGGTCATGGCCACATGTCCATTTCGGTACTTCCTGAAGCACCAGCTGGGCGTACGCGAGCTCGAAGAGCCGCCCGACGAGCTGCGCATCTCGCCCCTCGTGAAGGGATCGCTCGTGCACCGCATCCTCGAACGGTTCTTTGTGGAGGCGGCCGGCGAGGGGTTGGCGCCGGACGCGGGGGAGCCTTGGCCGGCGAGCGCGCATGACCGCATGCGCGAGTTGGCGGAGGAAGAGTGCGCTATCGACGAAGCGCATGGACTGACCGGTGCGCCTCTCCTGTGGCAACTGGACCGGCAGCGAATCTTCGAGTCGCTGCGGCGGGTGCTGCTCGAAGACGACGAGCACCGGGCACGGGGAGACAGGTTTAGCCACGCAGAGATGGCATTCGGCGACGGAGAGGCTACGGCGAGCCTGGCCCTTCAGAGTGGCGGGACTATTCGGTTTCGCGGACGCATCGACCGAGTGGACCGGCACGCGAACGGCGACGTGGTGGTGTACGACTACAAGACTGGCCGCTCGAAGCCATATGACGGGATCGAACGGGGCGAATTGTTCGACAACGGCAGACATCTCCAGCTTCCGGTGTACGCGCTGGCACTTGGCGCTGGGACTGGTGCTGGAGTGGAAGCGTACTACTGGTTCGTGGAAGACGCGCAGCCGTTGAAGGGATACGCAGTTGACCACCAAAGGCTGGACGGCTTCGGGCAGGTTGTGGGTGCGCTGGACGCGACAATCGGCGCCGGGCTCTTTCCTGCAAATCCGGGAGGGACCCGGTCCGACCAGGATAACTGCCGGAACTGCGCTTTCGAGCGCGTGTGCCCGCCACGCGGGACACGGCTGCCCAGGCTGGTGCAACGTGCGGCCGCCACTCCGGGGCTCTCACAATACGCGGCACTTGCCGGGCTGGCGGCGCTCACTGAGGAAGACGTACAGGATGATGACGATGCCTGGTACGACTGACAAAGCGCCGGCCGACCAGGCCGCGCGCGAGCACATCCGCCAGGCTATCGACGAAACGCTGTTCGTGGAGGCGGGCGCCGGGACGGGGAAGACCACGGCGCTGGTATCGCGCATCTGCTCGCTGGTTGCGTCCGGGGTGCCTATCAGTGCGATCGCTGCGATCACCTTCACCGAGGCAGCCGCGGCGGAGCTGCGTGACCGCATTCGCCTCGAGATCGAAGGGAAAGCCGCGGAGGAGGGCGACACGCTCGGCCACTACAGCGCAGCACTTGCGGGGCTCGACGCAGCAGCGATCCAGACGCTGCACGGGTTCGCGCGCCGGATTCTTGCGCTGTATCCGCTGGAGGCGGGCCTCCCGCCACGCTTCGACGTCCGCGACAGCTTCGAGGCAGCGGCTGCATTCGATGACGCGTTCGCGGCATTTGTGGGCGAGTTGTTCAGCGACACGGGGTCGGGGCCACGGCTCCCGCGAGCGTTGACGCTGGGCCTCACAACGAAGCATCTCCGGGACCTTGCCCAGGCGCTGCACGACAATTTCGACCGGTTGGAGCGGATACCAGCACTCGAGAGCGAGCCGTGCGAGGTTGGCACGTCGGACATCGTCGAAGCGTTGGAGCAGGCGATCGAGATGCGCGGCCTGTGCCGGGACCCGGAGGACAAGCTCCTGCTCCACCTCGACAAGATGGCGGCAGTGCTCCCCGAACTCGCTGTGCTCAGCGAGCGTGTGCGGGCGGCGACGGATGAAGTCGTGCGCACCGTGGCTGAACAGGAATTGCTTGGTGCGCTCAATCGCGCCGGCCCGCTGAAAAACACGTATGGCAAGAAGCAGAAATGGACGCACGGCGGACATTCATATGTGGAGGATGTCCGGGGGTTGCTGGCGGAAGCGGAAAGTGTACGAGCCGCAATGTTGGATGAGGTGCGGCGCGACTGCATCGAGTTCGTGCTCCCGTGCATCGTGGACTGGGCGTTGCACGAAGCGGAGGAACGCAGGCGAGAGGGGACGCTCGAGTACCACGACCTGCTGGTGCTCGCGGTGCGGCTCGTGCGAAACGACGCACGCGTGCGGCAGGCGCTGCACCGGCGCTTCACGCACCTGCTTATCGACGAGTTCCAGGACACCGACCCGCTCCAGATTGAATTGGCAACGCTGCTCACAACAACGGCAGACGAGGTGGGTGATCGGCCGTGGGAGGATCTGCCCGTGGCGCCGGGAAGCCTATTCTTTGTGGGGGACCCGCGGCAATCCATCTACCGGTTCCGGCGAGCGGAGATCGAACTCTACGAAGCCGCAGGGCGTACCTTCACACCCAGACCGGTCCATCTGACGGCGAACTTTCGGTCGCGGGAGCGTATTGTCGCGTGGGTAAACGGCCTGTTCGAGAACATCTTCAAGACCCCCTATGGCGTGGACCCGTCCACGCCGCGGCAGGCCGACTACACGCCACTCGTGGCGCACAGGTCCGGCGTCGCACCCGTCGTGCGGGTGATTGGCGGGCCGGTCGCGGAGGCGAGGACGGGGGAAATCCGCGCTGCCGAGGCGCGCGAGATCGCGGCGCTGATCCGGTCCGCGCACGCGCACGATTGGCTCCGGAAGCTTCGACCGGGGAAGCGAACGAGGTTCGCCGATGTGACGATCCTGATCCCGGACCGCAACGCGCTGCCGCCGCTGGAACGCGCGCTCGAAGCGGCGGATATCCCGTTCCGGGTCGAAGGTTCAACGCTGCTGTTCGGCACGCAGGAAGTCCGTGATCTCACGAACATCCTGGCGGCGATCGACGACCCGGCAGATGAAGTGGCGGTGATCGCAGCGTTGCGGTCGCCGGCATTCGCGTGCGGGGATGATGAGCTCTACGCCTACCGGCAGCTGCAGCCGCGCCGGACGTGGGATTACACGTCCATGCCCGGCAACGAGACGGCGGCCGGAGATCGTGTGCGCGAGGCGCTGGAGACGCTGGCCGGCCTCTACCGCCGACGTTCGTGGATGTCCAATGCCGAACTGGTCGAGACGATGATCCGGGAGCGGCGGCTGTTCGAGTTGGCCTTCGCGAACGCACGGCCGCGCGATGCCTGGCAGCGAATCCGCTTCTTGCACGAGCAGGCGCGGCGGTTCGATGACTCGAAGAGCGGGACGCTCCGCCACTTTGTGGGGTGGCTGCGGGAGAGCGCGAAGAGCGGGGCATACGTGACGGAGTCGGTAGTACCTGACCCGGACGACGACGCGGTGCGCATCATGACTATCCATGCATCGAAGGGGCTGGAGTTCCCCATCGTCTTTGTCGCGGGGCTGCTCGCCGAGCCGCGGAGCCAACGCAAGGCCGTGCTGTTCGACCGCTCAGCGGGGAGGCCGCGGCCAGAGGTCTCGGCAGGCAACGCTTCGGGGTACTTCCGGACGGAGGGTTATGCGGCGCTCGATCAGCGCGAGCGGGTGATGGACCGGCTCGAACGGGACCGGCTGCTGTACGTCGCGGCCACACGCGCACGCGACTGCCTGATTGTGACGGCGTATCACAAGGAACGCAGCGCGCATGGGCAACGGCACGCGGAAGTGAAATGTTCGCTGGCAGAGTGCATCCACGCCGCGTGCGAGGAACTCCCGCAGTTGCGCGGCGAAGCGCCGCCTGCCGAATCGGCATTGCCGCTGGGATTGGGGACAGACGACGGCACGCCGCCCGACGTGGATGCTCGCGCGGAGTGGATGGCGTCGCGGGCGGAATTGATCGCGCGGAACTCTCTGCCGGAGACCGTGGCTGTAACGGCCATCGCCCACGCCGGCGAGGCGCCCCCAGACAAGCCGGAGCCAGTGGGGGATGAGCACGCGCCGTGGCGGCGTGGACGGGCCGGGACCGCTGTGGGCCGGGCTGTCCACGCCGTGTTGCAGACGATTGACCATGGCACGCTCGAAGGGCTCACCGACGCGGCGCGTGCCCAGGCGGCTGCCGAAGGGGTGCCCGATCGCGCGGTCGAAATCGCCACGCTCGTGCGCACGGCATGCGCATCTCAGCCATTGCGTGACGCGCTCGCGTCGGGCCGGTCATGGCGCGAACTGTATGTGGCGACTCCCATCCTGACGGCCGGCGGCGAGGTATTGGTGGAGGGGTTCGTGGACCTGCTCTACCGAGCGGGTGACGGGTATGCCGTGGTGGACTACAAGACGGACGCGGTACGCACAGAAGCTGAGATCGATCGGGCCATGGAGCGATACCGGCTCCAGGGGGCGGCGTATGCGCTGGCCCTGGGCTCGCGGCTCGATGCACCGGTGACACGCTTTGAATGCGTGTTCGTGACACCGGCACGTGTGCGGACGGTGGCGGGGGAGGCGTTGCAGGCCGCCATCGAGGAGGCACGGGGGCAAGTGGCCGTCCTGCGGAGTGGCTTCGACCCGACGGCAGCTTCGGGCGCTGAACGCTAGGCCGGGATGGGAGCACTATGGGAACAGGACACCGGGATTCAGGATGCCGTGGGGGTCCAACGCCTGCTTGATAGCCCGCATGGCGGCGATGTCCTCGGGGCTACGGGTGAGCGTGAGCCAGCGGCGCTTCGCACGGCCGATGCCGTGCTCAGCGCTGATGCTGCCGCCGAGCGACGCAACGAGGCGGAAGACGGCATCATCCGGACGTTCGTCATCTGGTTCGGCGCCGAGCACGTTGACGTGGAGGTTGCCATCGGCGAGATGGCCAAACAGGATTGGCCGCGCGCCGGGTACGGCGTCTTCGAGTGCGGGGCGCACGCGCGCCGTGAACTCTTCCATCCTGGCGAGGGGCAGCGACACATCGAGTTTATGGGGCACGCCCTCGGCATTGATGGCCTCGGTGTGGCGTTCACGGTAGGCCCAGAGGCGTTCGCGGCCGGGGCGTTCGGTGGCAATGGCGCTATCTTCGAAGCTGATGGTTTCGAGCGCGGCGGCCAGCTCCTCAGTGGGGTCGTGCTGGCCCGCGCATTCGACGAGCAAGTAGACGCCATCGGGGGTGGCAAAGGGCGGTTCAAGGCCGGCGTGACGGCAGACCAGGGCGACTCCCTCGGGGAAGAAGACCTCGACGGCGTCGAGTGACGAAAGGGCGCGCAGCGACTGAACAGCGCGTAGCGCAGCGCGCAGGGTCGCGAGCCGAAGGAGCGCCGTGACGCGTGATGGCTTGATGGGGGTGAGGCGCAGATGCGCCGCGGTAACCACGGCGAGCGTGCCTTCGCTGCCGGCGAGGAGGCCGGGGATGTCGTAGCCCGTGTTGTCCTTCTTGAGGCCGGGCATGCGCCGGATAACCCTGGCATCGGCGAGGACCGCTTCGATGCCAAGGAGTTGTGATCGCATGGGGCCGTGGCGAAGGACGCGGATGCCGCCGGCATTGGTGGCTATCATTCCGCCGACGGTTGCGCTGCCGCGTGACGCGAGGTCGACGCCGAAATCCCACCCGGCGGCGAGCGCGTGATTACGGAGGTCTTCGAGCGTGACGCCGGCACCGACGGTAACTTCGCCGGCCACCGTATCGACCGGCCCGAGCGCTTGAAGGCGGCGGACCGAGAGGACGACATCTCCGTGGCCAGGGACGCTTCCACCAACCAGGCCTGTGTTCCCACCCTGGGGGACGAGGGCGGCCCGCGCATCGGTGCAAGCACGCACGGTGGCCGCAACTTCGTCTGTGTTGGCGGGCCGGACGACGAAACGCGCGACGCCGTGAAAGCGGCCGGTCCAGTCGGTCTCGTAGCCAGCGCGGTCTTCGGGGTCGGAGAGGACGTGCGGGGCGCCGACGATGGCGGCGCAGCGCTCGCGAAGGGGATCGGTCATGGGCTGAGTGTAGCGGTCGAAGTACCCGGTACCCAGTGCCCGGTCCCGTGTGTAAGCTACGGCGACAGTCCCTGAAGGAGGTTGACCATGGGAGGTCTTCGCGGCGAGGCCGCAATTGTGGGCGTGGCAGAATTCGCTCCAGAGCGGAAACCCGAGCGCCAGTTCATGGGAATCGAGGGGTATGCGGAGCTTGCGCGGCTCGCGCTGGACGATGCGGGACTGAGTATCCGCGATGTCGACGGAATCCTGACGGGGCACAACCTGCAGGAAGCCGCGATGTTCATCCCTGCGACGCTGATCGAGTACATGGGGTTCGAATCGCACTTCTCGGAGACGCTCGACCTTGGCGGCGCGACAGGCGCAGGCGCAGTGCTTCGTGCGGCAATGGCGATCGAGGCAGGGCTGTGCGAGACGTGCCTCTGCATTGTGACGACGCTGCGGCACCGGCCGAATCCGAAGGTGCAGCCCGGCGCCCGTGGGATGAGCGACTGGGGAGGAGGCGTGTGGGGTTCGCCGCAGGCGGAATTCGAGATCCCATTCGGTGCAGTCCAGGGCACGTATGGGTACGCGATGATCGCGAACCGGTACAGGCATGAGTACGGCCTCACGTACGAACAGCTCGCGAAGATCGCGGTCGACCAGCGCACGAATGCGCTGGCGAATCCGAAGGCGGTGTTCCGCAACACGCCGATCACGATCGAGGACGTGGTGAACTCGCCAATGGTGTGCGACCCGCTGCACCTGCTCGAGATCGTGATGCCGTGTTCGGGCGGTGCGGCGGTGGTGGTGACTTCGAAGGAGAAGGCGCGCCAGGCGAAGAACCGTCCGGCGTTTGTGGTCGGTGGCGGCGAGATCACAACCCACCGTTCGGTGACGTATGAGCCGGACTTCACGCATTCGCCGATTAAGTCGGCAGCGGATCGCGCGTGGGCGATGTCGGGGCTGAAGCCATCGGATATCGATA
>JAFKFP010000113.1 GCA_017308185.1 bacterium
GCCGTCGTGGGCCAGGACGCGATGCGCGACCCCATCATCAGCCTCTCGGTCACGAACGTCGCCCTCGAAGGCGCCGCGCTCGACCTCTTCAAGGGCACCTCGGACCTGGGGCGCAAGATCGATGACCAGTTGATGCAGCACGTTTACGACTACAACTGGGCCGACGAGGTCACGCACACGACAATTGGCGACTACTTCGTCAAGGAACTTTGCGAAGATAACCCCGCCGAGGAAGAGCGCGCGCTGCGGGCGCACGCCATGTTCGAGGGGATGCGCGAGCGGCTCACGGGCAAGCAGACCGAAGAGATCCGCCAATTCTTCGCCGAAGAGACCGAACGCGGGACTGCCGCGCTCGCCGGAAGCGGCCAGGGTTACTGAAACATGGCCTTTCGCATCGAACTTGGGCCCTGCATCAACTGCGGACTCTGCCGCCGCGCGTGTCCAACGGAGACAATCCGTTTCTTCACGACGGGCAAGCGCACGCACGTCATCGAGCCTGCCGGCTGCATCGATTGCGACCTCTGTGTGCAGGTATGCCCGGAGAACTGCATCGTCCCCGACCTGGAGTATGTGCACGAACCGGCCGAACTCGAAGCGGCGAAGGCGAAGGCGCGCGATTGGGCAGCCCGGCAGAACACGATGCGGAAGGCCGTGCGCTCACGCGCCATGGAAGCAGCATTGGCCGTCCGCCGTTGATGGCTGCCGCCGAGTCGAAGAGGAGATGTGATGCCAGAACTTGCGATTGACCCGAGGAAAGTGGGCGGCGCCTTCAGCGTGGACGAGAACGCGCGGCGCATCATCCATTACCGCTTCGCGGAAAACGTCTGCATGACGAGCGAGGCGGGCTGGGCATCCACCATGCCGCCGATCAAGGTCAAGTTCGCGCTGGGCGAGCACTGCTACCAGGACTCCGTCCACTCCTTCTGGCTGGGCCAACGCCTCCCGGAACTGCGGCAGACAGAACGCATGGACTTCGAGACACCGCCGACGCTCCGGTCGTCATACCTCGCAGAGCCGCCGAACGAGGAGTTCCTGAAGTTCTGCGAGACGATGCAACTCCAGACCGATGCGCTGCTCCGGCTCGTCGGACTGTACCGCGTCTTGAAGACGCACCTCGCCGTGTATTACCGCCACCACATGACCGTCACCGATCAGGTCTGCGATGCGCCGACGGTGCGCATCCTGCGCCACATCCTCCTCGAAGAAGAGGAGCATCTGCACTGGGGCCAGGCGATCTACGAAGAGCTCGCGGACACGCCGGAAAAGCGGCGAGCCGCGCTGGCATGGCAACTGGAACTGGAGGACCTCCTCGTGCGAAGTGGCGGGGTGGTAGGCAGGAGCTAGACGGCAGGCGTGCCAGGACGCCATTAGCGCGATCCGTCAGGGGACGCCACGACTCACATCCCGCGACATACACTGCGCCCACTGAGGCGCGCAGCTACCTCTGGCGGCGCTGACGCGAGGGGGTTCTTGGCTGTTCGGCCGGGCGCGGTTGATGGCCCAGCGTGTAGTGCGGCGCATTGATGAGCACGATCGCGCCGTGATGCGGGTCACTGAGGCGGCCAGCGATACGGGGTTGGCCAAGCGAGTCAAGGGGCTGGTCCATCGTCACCACGGTCGGCCCACCCGTCAGGTTGCGGTAGTTCACGATCTGAAAAAGCTTCTCCTGCGCCCACGGCGTCGCGTAGTGCGTCGCGAGGTCGTCAAGCACCACCAGTTCGGCACTACGGATGGCGGCAAGTAGTCCGCCGCCTTCTTCGCCGCCGCCGGGCCGGTTCCCGGAGCGAAGCTCGTCGAGCAGGTCCGGTACGAACACGAAGGCCACGCTGTGGCCGTCCGAGAGCGCGCGGTTGGCGATCGCCGCCGCTAGGTGCGTCTTGCCGCAGCCGCTTTCGCCAAGCAGTGTCAGGAACCCCGCAGGCCGCTCGGCGTAGTCCGCAGCAGTGCGAAAGGCGCCTTGCAGCGAAGCCGACTCTTCTGGCGTGAGATTTGGCAGCCGCGGCTCGAAATTGCGGAACTGGAAATCGCCGAGCCTCTCCCGCGTCATGCCGCCAATCTGCACGTAGCTCCCCTTGCTGCTGCCTTCGAGCACCCACACCTGCGACAGCGACTCATCGCACAGGCGCGTCGCGAGCCGCTCTTCGAGTTCCTGCGGCCGCTCGCTCGTCGTGTAGACGGTCGGGAGCATCGCGTTGTAGCGGTGGTTCACCACCTGGAACAGCTTTTCCTGTGCCCACGCCTTGGGAGCGATGGCATCGATATCGTCGAGCACGAGGATGGGCGCGTTGCGTACCTGGTCGAAGAGCCGGTCGAAGCTCATCTCGTCGTCACCCGCGTCATAACTGGCGCGAAGGTGGTCGAGCAGGTCCGAGACAACCATGAAGAGCACATGCTGTCCCTGGGCGATGCACTCGTTCGCGATGGCAGCCGCCAGGTGCGTCTTGCCGCTCCCGCTGGCGCCTGTGAGCACGAGCCAGCCACGCGGGTCATCAGCGAAACCGCGGGCGGCTTCGAATGCGCGGCGAAACCAGTCGCTCTCGCCGCTCCGGCCCGATGGCACGAGCGTTTCGAACGTAAACCGCGTGAGCGAGCCGATGTTGCTGATGCGTTCGAGCCGTGCCTGCCTCACGTCAGCCGTTTCGTCGAGCACACAGTCGCACGGCTCTGCCTTCCCGAAGCGGGGGTCATCCACGGGCCGCTTGCGCCGCACGAAGCCGGCGCCTCCGCAGCGCGGGCAGACGTCTTCGGGTTCGCTATTCGTACTTGATGAGGTGTCCGAAGTTGCCGCCGAGGAAACGTTGGCGGCGGTCTTCAGGACTATCTCGTCCAGGCGTTTCATGGCCACGGCCCTCCTCGGACCAGCGTTGCAGGATGCGTTCAACGTAGCGCCAGCTACGGGCATTGAGTTCGGCGGCTTCGCGGAACGCCTCTTCGATCCACTCCGCCGGGTATTCGTCTTCGGCGGCGATGAGCTGTTCGCCGACGATGGGGGTGATAGTTCCGATGTGCTCTTCGTACAGGCGGAAGATGCCGGGCCGCTGCTCGGGCGAGGCCTCAGCCACAATCGCCGTGCCGGGGCGCAGACGCACCTCTCCGGCCCGGGCGCGGGCCGCGAGCCGCCGGGATGGAGGGTCGTTGACGAGGAAGACCGTCTCCCGGACGTCGCGGCCGGTGACGCGAAGTGCGATGAGCGCGCCAACATTGCGGCAGGCATCGAGCCCGGCTTCGAGCCCGGCGCGACCGCCGCCCAGGTTCTCGAACGACTCGCGCGCGCCCGGCGTGGCCCCGTCGCCTTGGATATGGAAGGGAAGCCATCGAAGGGCGGGGCCGAGTCCTGAGTCCTGAGTCCTGAGTCCTGGGTCCTACTCATCGTCATCGTCCCGGTGGAGCACCCAGTCCTCGAATTTTGCCAGGCGGTCGCGGAAGCGCAGTTCAACGGCGCCGGTGGGGCCGTTGCGGTGCTTCGCGACGATCACCTGCGCGACGCCTTTCGGGTAGGCGCTCTCGGGCAGGTCCGGGTGCTGTTCGGCCCACTGTTCGAGCGTCATGTAGAGCTCTTCGCGGCTGAGGAACATGACGATGTCGGCGTCCTGCTCTATCGAGCCGGAATCGCGTAGGTCCGAGAGCATCGGTGTGCGCGGGTGGCGGTTTTCGATCGCGCGCGACAGCTGGGCGAGCGCGATGATCGGCACATCCAACTCGCGCGCCAGTCCCTTCAGCGTCCGCGAGATGTAGCTGATCTCCTGCACGCGGTTCTCGCGGCCGGTCATACCTTCGCCCTGCATCAGCTGGAGGTAGTCGATCACGATGAGGTCCAGCTGGCCCGCTTCGGAGGCGAGTCGCCGCGCCTTCGCACGCAGCTCGGCGGCGGTGAGCATCGGCGAGTCATCGAACCAGATATTCGCTTCCGAGAGGCGGCCAGATGCGGAGATGATGCGGCGCTCTTCGAGTTCCGTACTCGCGCCGAGACGCAGACGGCTGCCATCGACGCCCGACTCCGCCGAGAGCAGCCGGATGGCGAGCTGCTCGCCCGACATTTCGAGTGAGAAGAACGCTACGTTCGCGCGCTGCATGACCGCCGCGTTGCGCGCGATGCCGAGCGCAAAGCTCGATTTCCCCACGCTTGGACGCGCGCCAACAATGACCAGGTCGCTGCGCTTGAGGCCATTGAGCAACACATCGAGGTCCGCAAAGCCCGTGCGAATGGCCGTGAGCTGGCGGCGCTCGACCTCTTCGACGTCCTCGTCGAGGTAGGCATCGAGCAGCTGGCGGATGTGGACGAAATCGCGGAAGTTCTCACCGCCGCGCAGCCGGTGCAG
>JAFKFP010000114.1 GCA_017308185.1 bacterium
CGTCCGCATCATCACCGACATCGCCGGCGTGCTGCCGAAGGGCTGGCTCAGCCCGGTGCTGGCCTCGACCGATCGGACGGAAGCCATCCTCGCCGAGGAGGGCTTCCAGTGGTACGGCGATTACAATCACGTCGATCTGCCGTTCGTCGTGCCAGCCGGGCAAAACAAGATCGTCGCGTTTCCGCACACCGACTTCGCCGACCACCGTGTGTTGCGGGCCAATCCGCGCGACTGGTTCGAGGTCTACAAGGACACGTTCGACTATCTCTACATCAACGAGCCGACAGCGTTCCTCAACATCACGGTGCATTGCCACTTCGGCGGCCGGCCGCTGGTGGCCGCGCATGTCGACAAGATCCTGAAATACGTGAAGGGCTTTCCGAACGTGTGGATGCCGCGCCACGACGAACTGGCGCAATGGGTGCTCGACAACAAGATCACGGAATGGACCAACCGGAATCGGTTCTTCCCCGGCGCGGCGTAGCCGCCGCGCCGCAAGCCCCGAAACTCTCGATTTCGCTGCCCTTCACAATCAGAGCAGCAGAAATGACTCAGAAACGCGGATAGGCGGCATCGCTAGGCAACGCCTTTGGCAACTCGCGGCGGTGGCGCATTTGCGATCATCCTTGGTCCGCGGAGACGCTTTGACGTGTTCTGCGCCTTTGGTGATTGAGACGTTATCGCCACCGGCTTCAGGTGGAAGGACAACCGTTCGCCCTCTTGCCCGAGCCAGAGCGTCACGCGGAATGCGCTCCCGAACGTAATAGATTCCGCTAGTCGGATGCTTCCAAGGCCGCGCCATCCGCAACACCATGGGTACCGCCTCTGTGTACCAGAAGAGGCAGCCAAAAACCCTTACACGGTGGATAGTTTTGCAATATCAGCGGCGTCGCTGTGCGATGGTGCCCAGGAGAGGCAATTCAATGCCATATCAAGTCCAATCATTCACGATCATCTAATTGCGCTGCACTTATATCCTGTTGAGTTTCCTCGCTCTCTCTGATCCATCTTGGATCGTCTCCACTCACCGCGTCTCATTCAATGTCGATGGGAAAGTGGGACAGCGAGGTGGATATGGCACGCACCATGAATCGACTCAGCGCAGTGGCTGTTCGCACAGCTGCGCCAGGGAAGTACGCGGATGGTGGATGCCTCTGGCTTTACAAGCGTGAGGACGGCGGCGGGCAATGGTTCTTGCGTGTCACTGTCCACGGTCGTCGCCGCGAAATGGGCTTAGGATCGTTAACCGATGTCTCGCTAAAAGAGGCGCGCGACGCCGCAGATAAATGGCGGGCGGTTGTTCGGGCGGGGCGCGACCCCATTAAAGAGCGGGAAAAGCAGCGCCGCGAGGCATCGAGAAATCTTCACCTGTTAAAGGATGTTGCAACGGATGCCTTCGAAACCAGGAAGGCTGAATTGAAAGGTGACGGCCAGGCGGGGCGATGGTTCTCCCCGATTGAACTTCATGTGTTGCCAAAACTCGGACGGATACCAGTAGCGGATATCGATCAGATCGACATTCGTGATACGCTCAAGCCTCTTTGGGACACGAAAGCGGACACGGCGCGCAAGGCAATCAGCCGCCTGCACATCATCATGAAACATGCCGCCGCACTCGGGCTGGATGTCGATCTTCAAGCGGTAGACAAGGCGCGGGCACTACTTGGGAAGTCCCGACATCGACCGCAAAACATCCCAGCTATGGATTGGCGCGATGTCCCCGAGTTCTATGCATCATTGAGCGATGGCAGCGCAACACACCTCGCGCTGCGCCTGCTAATTTTGACCGGCGTGCGGTCGCGCCCATTGCGATTGATCCGAGAGGATCAGATTGAGGGTTATGTCTGGACAATTCCTGCCGGTCTTATGAAGGGCCGTAACGGCGCAACCTCCAATTTCCGGGTCCCGCTCTCGCCTACGGCGCTTGATGTAGTCGCGCAGGCCCGGCGTTTAGCGCGCGATGGATTTCTGTTCCCGAACGTAAGGCAAGGTGTTCTTAGCGATGCAACAATGTCGCGTTTGATGGAACGGAGGGGCATGGCCGAGCGGCCACATGGCTTTAGATCAAGTCTCCGGACATGGCTTGCCGAAGCCACTGATGCCCCGCATGATGTCGCAGAAACGGTCCTTGGCCACGCGGTCGGTAGCAAGGTTCAGCGAGCCTACCAGCGCACGGACTTCCTGGAACAACGCCATTTGCTAATGCAGCGTTGGGCAGATCATGTAACCGGCAAGATGGGGCAGTTGTTAAAACTTGCGTCTGGCTGATGTGGGCTGATGCCGGCTGACGCGGGTTGAGTGGTAGCGGAAACCATTGGCGTGCATTTCCTTTCACCGGAAGTTTCCGAGCCGAAAGGAGCCAAGATGAATACTGCCCAATCCGATCTAGCCGCACCCATCGATCCGCTTATCCGAGATAAGGAAGCCGCATCCATTATGCGGATTTCAACCCCTACATTCTGGCGTCGCGTCAAAGATGGCACCGTGCCGTCGCCGATCAAACTTGGCGGTATGTCACGTTGGTCGCGATCGGAGATCATCGAAATCGTTGAGCGTCTTAAAATAACCAGAGGCAAAGCCGCCTGACACACCGCCGCCGGAAAAAAGAAACCCGGCTCGTTTCCAAGCCGGGCGGTGTGGTGACTGTGATTATCTGAACTCTCGCAACGTTGCAGATAACGCATCACGCACCGCTCTTCAAGATGAAAGAGCGCGACATGAGCACTCATGCGAAGCCGGATGGTATCTGGCTGGACCCCGAAACTGCTTCGTTCATCCGAGGCATTAAAAAACAAGCCGTCTGGTGGCTCTGTCCCTTTGGAGCCTGGACGGAGCGCAATGGCTCCGGCGTAATTTTCGACCGCGCATATCGGCCGATCATTCGAGTGATGCGAGGCGGCGCAACGGAAATCGTGCCGCCCGATGAATTTATTAGCTACCGACGGCAGCGTTATTTCCACCGTGGCTTCGGTTGGTCCCCCGACATCGAAACGCGGGAGATCGTGACGCAGATCATCGCCAAATATGATTTGGCTCCCGAACTGCGACGGCGGCGGGACTTGCTACGGCGGGGAGAGTTGCCACGCTGCGACTGGCTAGCGCAGAAGAAGCTAGCCGCATGAGCGTCGTTACAGAAAATCTAGTGACGGGCGGCCGTTCGGCGCGCCGCCCTACGCTGGTGCCTCCGATCCTCAATCGTGGGGACCCGTTGCCATCGGCCCGAGCACTCATCGTCGATCGCTATACCGAGCATGACGCGCCGGTGCTGCACCATTATC
>JAFKFP010000115.1 GCA_017308185.1 bacterium
ATCGCCTGGTCATGGTGGCGGCATCGGTCGGCTTCTACGACCCTGGATATCCCGATTGCCTCGTCGAGCGTGGCGCACCGACAGTGATCTGCACGTATGCCAGCATCCCGGCCGGAGAGAGTCGCAACGTCCGGCTCGATCTCTTCCTCCACGTGCTCGGGCCGAACACATCCGTCGCATCGGTTACTTCCGATACGTTCGACCCGGCTGGCTCGAACAACTCCGCCTCCGCCACTGTGGACGTCCACGGTGAGACTGCCAACGCGTTTGCGACTCTCACCGGCCCTGCCGGTGATGTGGAGGTCGGTGACCAGGTCGAGTACCACCTTGCCTTCGGAAACTTTGGCCCGGATCAGGTGTACGAGCCGATCACGGTCGTCGTCACGCTGCCACCGGAGATCTCCGCGTTCGGCGGGCTGAGCTCGGATGATCCCGGAGGGACCTCGTGCTCGCTTGGGGACGATGGCGCATTTACCTGCTCGGGTACATTCGCCGACTGCACCTATGCGGGTGGGGGGGCCCGGTCGTTCTCGTGCACGACGTACGACCCACTGTCGGGGATGGGCCCTGCCTGGTACGAGGCTGCCCATGTCGTCTTTACGGCCACTGCAACAGCCGGCGGCACGGGGACGATGTCCGCAGTTGTCCAGCCGACCATTGGCCTCAGCGATACGGACCCTGCGAACAATATGGCCGGCGTCGCGACGCACGTCTTCCCGGCCGGCACTGCAAAGTCGGACCTCGTGCTCTCGGAATCGGCGCCAGCGAACACCGCATGGAACGGCGATTTTAGCTACGACCTCACCGTGTCGAACGGCGGGCCCGACAGCACCGGCCCGGTCACTATCAGCGACACGCTTCCTGCCAACGTCTCGTTCGTATCGGCAACCGGCGCCTCCTGTTCAGGCACAACGAATCTGAGCTGCACCATTTCGACGCTCGGCAACGGCCAGCAGCAGGCGGTTTCAATCGTGGTCCATCCCACTGGTCCCGGCGACGCCACGAATACCGCATCGGTAACTTCGTCCAATCTTGACGGCAATCTCCTGAACAACACGGCCACCGCGACGGCAACGGTCCTCACGCGACCCGGCATTGATGTCTCGACGAGCCTATCAGGGCCTGTAACCACCATGGTGGGCTCGAACTACAGCTACCGCTTCACGGTCAACAATACCGGTACGGATACGGTGACGAATCCGGTCATCAACAGCTATTTCCCCACTGCTGCCTTCGACACGGTGACAACCTCGACAAGTGACGATACCAGCTGCAATCTCGGATCGGGTTCGAGCAGCAACGGTCCGGTCACCATCGTCGCCTGCAGGATCCCGTCGATAGCTCCCGGCCAGAGCTGGAGCGTAGATGTCAACATGCGGCCGCTCGCGACGGGCGACTTCACGGTCGGTGGCCAAGTCACGCTGTTCGCTGGCTCCGACCCGAGCCCTGAGGACAACAGTGGTTCGTTCGTCCTCCACGTTAACCCCGCCCCTCCGCCCGCCCTCACCTGTCCCGCGAATGTGGACACCTCCACCGACGCGCAGCTGAGCACGGCCACCGTCGCCCTCGAGGCTCCGGCCCTCAGCGGAGGGACGCCACCTGTCGAACTTGGCAGGGTGCGTTCCGATGGCGCGGCACTCGATGCGCCCTATCCGCTCGGGACGACGTCAATCACCTGGACGGCGACCGATGCCGATGAGCGGGCCGACAACTGCATACAGACGGTGCACGTTACAGATATGGAGCGTCCCGTCTCTGTGGCGACCGCTCCAACTGACTGGAGCAATGGCCCGGTGACGGTCCACGTCAGTGCCACCGATAACGTCGCGGTCTCCACGGTTCATGTGAGCGCCACGGGCGCCGGCGCCTTCGCTGAGGAGACGACGCCGGGCGACACCGCTGATATCACCGTCTCAGCCGAGGGCGCGACCACCCTCAGCTACTGGTCCGTTGACACCTCTGGGAATGTCGAGGCTGCTCGGACGGTGACCGTCAAGGTTGATGCGCACGCTCCCGACGTACTCTGCGACACCGCTGACGGCAGCTGGCACGCTGAGAACATTTCGCTTGCCTGCACTGCGAGTGACAACGGCTCGGGACTTGCAGATCTCTCCGCCGCCTCATTCGCACGTACGGCGAGCGTGCTTCCTGGCGCAGAGACCGATGACGCCCTGACAGACAGCAGGATCGTTTGCGACCAGGCAGGCAATTGCTCGCAAGCTGGGCCAATCAGCGGCAACAAGATCGACCGGAAGGCCCCGACGATTTCCCTCGTCACACCGGCCGATGGCGATTCGCTCGTCATTGGTGCGAGCGTGCCTGCGGGTTACACCTGCAGCGACGGCGGCTCGGGGGTGGTGACCTGCGCGGGGACGATTGCCGACGGGGAGATTCTCGACACATCCATCCCCGGGGTTCGGCAGTTCGTTGTCCAGGCAACCGACGAGGCGGGCAATTCGACGTCGGTCACAGCATCGTATTCGGTGGGCTACGGGCTCTGCGCTCTGCAGTTCCCCCCAACGGCGAACGGGGCGCTGCCGATCAAATTCGAGCTATGCGACGCCAACGGCAACAACCTTTCGTCGGCTGCAATCGCCGTGAGTCTGGTTGGGCTCGATGGGGAACCGGTCGCAGGCGGAAGCTTCAGGCTGGCGGGCCAGCGCTATATGTACACGCTGCACCTTGCCAAGTCGTTGGCACCCGGGACGCATCATCTGCAGATCTCGGTGGCCGGCGACCCAACGGTACACGTTATCGAGTTCGAATGACCGAGGCTGCTAAGGCAGGCAACGGGTTGTACCGCCGCGAGCGTTTCTCTCACCGCTGGTATTACTCGCTGAGCGCAGTAGCCAAACTGACCCGCCTAATGGACCTGGCGCAGTGCTCTTGGGGACCCGACATCCTCGCTGGAATCCACACAGCATTTAGCCAGAGATCGAAGGGAGCTACAAGGAATACCTCGCAGCGCTTCGCTGGTGGGAGAGCGTGGAGGCCTTTCCGGAAGATTCGTAGTTCCCGATCGCGTGCGGGCGCGGGCCATTCGGCGTTCGCCGATAGCTCGGCTCACATCGCGCACCTGGGACAACACGGCGCGGGTGCGCGGCCTGACAGAAAAATACCACTGACGCAGGTTGCCAAGTCCACCCCACAGGTCGAGACGGCCAAACCTCGTTAGGCGCCAGTAGACCTATTGGCGTGTCTCAGCGGCCGCGCAAATGAGCAGTCGGGTGCACCGCCAGAAACCGTTCAAACCTCCCAAGGTAGCAGCGCC
>JAFKFP010000116.1 GCA_017308185.1 bacterium
TCACGCAGCATCTTGACCAGCGTATCGTCGGAAAGAACATCATCCGGTGTCTCGGCGTCGATCAGCGCCTTGATGCGGTGGCGGACGGCCTCGGCCGAATGCGCCTCGCCGCCCTCGGAGGAAGCGATCGAGGCGGTGAAGAAATATTTGAGCTCGAACACGCCGCGCGGCGTCGCCATGTACTTGTTCGAGGTGACGCGCGAGACGGTCGACTCGTGCATGGCGATCGCCTCGGCGACCGTCTTCAGGTTCAAAGGCCGCAGATGGGCCACGCCATGCGCCAGGAAGGCATCCTGCTGGCGCACGATCTCGGTCGCGACCTTCAGGATGGTGCGGGCCCGCTGGTCGAGGCTCTTCACCAGCCAGTTCGCCGTCTGCAGGCACTCGCTCAGATAGGTGCGGTCCTCGCCCTTGGAACGGCGCGCGACCTTGGAATAATAGCTCTGGTTGACCAGCACGCGCGGCAGCGTGTCGGTGTTGAGCTCGATCCGCCAGCTGCCGTCCGGCGCCGCGCGCACGACCACATCCGGCACGACGGGATGGATCGGCGCCGATCCGAAGGCGCTGCCCGGCTTCGGATCGAGCGTGCGCAGCAGGCGCAGCCGCTCGGCCAGGTCCTCGTCGCCGATGCCGCAGAGCCGCGTCAGCCCGCTCATGTCGCGCCGGGCGACCAAGTCGAGATGGCCGATCAGCGTCTTCATCACCGCATCGAGGCGTCCGCGCTCGCGCAGCTGGATCGCGAGGCAATCCGCGAGGTCGCGGGCGGCAATGCCGGTCGGCTCGAAGGTCTGCAGGATGGCGAGCGCATCCTAACGTCCTGTGGAATATCACGCATTCGGGCACACTCGGCCTGAAGGAACTCGAACAGGCCGGCAACGTCGTCGAAGCCGCCGTCGACCCGCAGGCGAATATCATCTACGGCAGCGTGGTCGACCCGACGATGGGCGACCAGGTCAGCATGACCGTGATTGCTGCGGGTTTCCCGCCGAAGGCGTTTGTCATGGAAGACCCCGAGGAGGTGCGGCGCATCGCTGATTACGGCCTCCACGGTGTTACGAGCGTGGAAGACGCCGAACTCCCCGCCTTCCTGCGGCGCAATATCCGTTCCCTGAACGCGATCCGCGCCGAACGAGAGTCGGGAGTCGTCGCAAGAGTCGCCGAGAGGAGGTAACCGTCGGAACCGAGTGCGCAAAGGAGGGGACGGCTCGCCGTCCCCTTCGAGTCTGGTGACCGAAGGAGAGGCTGAGCGCGGCGACGCCTCCTGGTGTTGGGTAGTGGGACGAAGGACGTCAGTCCTCGAACGCTGCCGCATCCTCCGGCAGCAAACCTCCGAACTTCCGCTTCCTGCGCCCATACTCCGCCAGCGCCATGTCGATGTCCTCGCGGCCGAAGTCCGGCCAGTAGGTATCGGTGAAATACAGCTCCGCGTAGGCGGCCTGCCACAGCAGGAAGTTCGAAATGCGCTGGTCGCCGCCCGTGCGGATGAGCAGGTCGGGGTCGGGCATCCCGCCTGTGTAGAGATAGCGCGAAATCATCTCTTCCGTGATCTGCGAGGCGGGGACCTCGTCGCGCACGAGCTTCTGGACGGCGAGCAGGATGTCGTCGCGCCCGCCGTAGCTAAAACAGATGTTGAGCACCATGCCGGTGTTCCCGCTCGTCAGCTCGATCGCGGCCGCCACTTGCTTCTGAAGCCAATCCGGCAGCGTCTCCAAATGGCCGAGCAGGTGGAGTTGGATGCCATTCTTGTGCAGGTTATCGACCTCGCGCCGGAGGAAGAATCGCAGCAGCCGGATCAGCATCCTCACTTCGCGCTGTGGGCGCGTCCAGTTCTCCGTACTGAAGGCATAAAGCGTGAGGTAGCCGATGCCGTGGTCGGCGAACCGCTCAATCACGCGCCGGATGTTCTCGGTGCCTGCGCGGTGGCCCGCGGCGCGGCGTAGCCCTCGCTGCGTGGCCCAGCGGCCGTTGCCGTCCATGATGACGGCCACATGCTGGGGTACGCGTCCGCCGGTTATTGGCGAAACGCACACGGCCACGTCGCGCTCCGGCGCAGCTGCTTCGGCCGGGTGAGCCTCAGGCTTCAAGCAGCTCGGTCTCCTTCCGCTTCGCTTCGTTGTCGATGGTCTGGATGTGCGCATCGGTGAGCTTTTGGAGCTCGTCTTCGTGCCGCTTGAGTTCGTCCTGGGAAACGCCGCCGTCCTTCTCCGCCTTGCGCAGGCTATCCTGAACATGGCGCCGCACGTTGCGCACGGCGATGCGCGCCTCTTCGGCTTTGCCGTGGACGAGCTTCACCATGTCCTTGCGCCGCTGCTCGGTGAGGGCGGGGATGGGCAGCCGGATGAGCTGGCCATCGATGGCGGGGTTCAACCCGAGGTCCGACGATTGGATAGCCTTCTCGATTGCGCGGATCGCGCTGCGGTCCCAGACCTGGATAGTCAGCAGGCGCGGTTCGGGGGCGTTGATGGTGCCCAGTTGCTTGAGCGGCGTGTTCGCGCCGTAGTAGTCCACGACTAACGATTCGATCAGGCTCGGGTGTGCACGGCCTGTGCGGACGCCGTTGAGGTCACGTTTGAGGGCTTCGACGGCGCCATCCATGCGCTCATCGCCGCCCAACAACAATTCTTCTGCATCTGCCATTGCTATCTCCCTCCTGCGGGCGCCGCTCCATCCACCTCCGCGCCCTCTGGGTGCGATGAGATGATCGTGCCGACGTGGTCGCCATGCAAAGCCCGGTAGATGCCGTCCGGCTCTTCGACATCGAAGACGATCATCGGCACGTCGTTCTCCATGCAGAGGCTGAGCGCGGTGGTGTCCATCACGCGGAGCCGTTTGGAGATCGCCTCGATGTAGGTGAGGTGTGCGAACCGTTCAGCTTCCGGGTGCAGCGCCGGGTCGGCATCGTAGACGCCGTCGACGCCGTTCTTTGCCATCAGGAGCGCCTCGCACTCAACTTCCACCGCCCGCAGCGCCGAGGCGGTGTCCGTCGTCATGAATGGGTTGCCGGTGCCTGCGGCGAAGATCACGATGCGGCCCTTTTCGAGGTGGCGCATGGCGCGCCGCCGGATGTAGGGCTCAGCGACCTGCGCGATGGGGATGGCCGTTTGCGTGCGGACCACCCCGCCCAGCTTCTCGATTGCATCCTGGAGCGCGAGCGCGTTCATGATGGTGGCGAGCATGCCCGCGTAGTCGGCCGTCGCACGGTCCATGCCGGTCTCGGCGACGGTAGCGCCACGCCAGAAG
>JAFKFP010000173.1:0-1000 GCA_017308185.1 bacterium
ATCGCCTCGGCGCTTGATTCCGACGATATCGCGGATGCCGAGCCGCCGACCCGCGGCATCGACCTTCCGGCGCGCGCGGCGCCGCCTGCACGGCCTGCCGGCAATGTAAGCCATGGGGGCGCGCGCCACCGCGTGGAGGAAGGCTCCGCCGATCCGATCAAGCCGATCCTCGTCAGGACCGTGTCCGTGAAGCGCGGCGGAGCCGTGAGTGCGGCCGCGCCGGTGCGCACGGCTTCGGCGGGCGACGACACAGCGGTGTCACGGTCCGCCCCGCCGACCACGCGCGGCGGCTGGATCATCCAGGTCGGCGCCTTCCCGGAGGAAGGGGTCGCACGGGATCGCCTCAAGGCCGTGAAGTCGGCCGCGAAGTCGATGCTCTCGTCGGCCGAGCCGTTCACGATGCGGGTGGTGGTGCGCGACGCCACGCTCTATCGCGCGCGCTTCGCCGGTCTTGACCGGACGGAGGCCCAGGCGGCCTGCAAATATCTGAAGCGCAACGAAATCGCCTGTCTGGCCATCAAGAACTGATGGTCCAATAAAAAGCCCCGCCAACGTCCCGAAAAAAATCCCGGCAGGGCCCTCGATACAGCGTCCAACAGTGTGTTTGAGCCGTCGATCGTGCAGTTGTGTATGGAGTACGATCAGCGATGTCGGCGAAGAAGTACGTCCTTGGCCTGGTTGACCCGAGCCGCGAGGTACGTCGACCCCCCTTGGTCGGGATGCAGTTTCTTCATGAGCGTCCGGTGCGCACGGGCGATGTCATCAGCCCCAGCGCCCGGCTGCAGGCCAAGGACCTGATACGCTTCCTGATCAGTCATTGGCCCAGAGCCCGGCGCAGCACCGCGCCCCGCTGTCGCACCGTCCTGCGCGTTTTCACGCCAGCTGGGCTGCCGGCGGTCAAGATACGCTGCCAGTAGCGCGTGGCTTTCCTCGTCGATCTCTCCGGCGAGGCGGACAAGCGTCGGCACGTTGAGCGCATCCAGCGTCGAGCCCTCGTAAG
>JAFKFP010000173.1:1053-31286 GCA_017308185.1 bacterium
CCTGGCCGGGCGACTGCCGCGTGCGGCTGCCCATGTTCGCGGGTATTCCCGGCCACAGGTTCAGCAGCACGAGACCGGCGACGCCGAGCGGAGCGGCAAGCGCGAGTGAGCCGCGCACCGCGAGCATCGCGGCGACCGCCAGCGCCGCGATGCCGCCAGCCGCTTTCAGTGCGCGGGCGAGTTTCGCGGGATCGAGCCTGGTAGCCGATTTCAGGCCCCACAGAACGAGAACGAGCAAAGCGAGCCCGATCGCCAGCGTCGGCATCGCGTCACCCGAGTTGTTGCAGCAGCAGGCGCGCGCCGTGGCTGCGCGAGGCGTCGCTGTTGAGCGCGCGCAGGCCGCCTGCGGCATAGACGGCGGCGGCGCGCAGAAGCTCGCGCAGCGTTTCCGCCGCGCCGGCGTCGAAGCGGCAATAGGCGCCGCGCGTCAGCCGCGCGATCTCGCGAAATGCTCGTTCCGCAATCGCGTCTTCGCCCTCCTGGAACATCAGCGCCGGCACGCCGAGCAGGCCGAGTTCCCCCGCCGAGGCGCAGAGGTCGTCCACCGCTTCCTCCATCGCGTCGCCGATGAAGACGAGCGCCTGAATCTTCTGCTGCGCGGTCTCGCGGCGTGCATGCGCCAGCACCTTGCGGATCTGCGTGTGGCCGCCGCGGCAGTCGATATTGCTCATCAGTTTCGCGAGGCGCCCGGCATCCGCGACCCAGGGCGAGGCGCGGCATTCCGTGAGGCTGCGATAATAGATCAACTGCACGTCGAGCCCGCCGATCGCGGCGGCTTCGCGGAACATGTCGGCCTGCAATGCGCAGGCGATATCCCAGGTCGGCTGACGGCTCAGCGTTGCGTCGAGCGCGAAGAGCAGGCGGCCGCGCGTGCCCGGCGCGACCAGGGGCGCGAGCGTGCGCGCACGCTGCAGGAAGGCGTCGATCTCCGACCGCGGAGTCGTACCCGCAAGGCCGCCCTTGGGCGGCCGGCTTGCGGGAGGCCGGTCACTGCTCATGGAGAAGCGTCACCACTCGTCATTGCGTATTAAGTGGTCGACGCGGAGGAAACGCGCAATGCCGAAGTTTCAGCCCTCGGGCCCCAGCATCGGATCGAGTTCGAGCGGCGTGCGTCTCGCCGCGGCCCATTCTGCGTGCAGTGCGGCACGTCGCCGCGCGGTGGGGTCGAGCGGCAGCCGCAGGGCCTCCACCATCGTCCAGGCCTCCAGCGCGCTCGAGATGGCCGCGAGGCCCGGCTCGGCGACCGGAGCAAGTTCGTCGTCGCGGTCGAAGATCGTCAGGCCGGTGGCCAGCGCCGTGCGGTGTGCAGGCCGGTCGCCGAGCCCGTCGAGCGTGCGGTAGCCGAATTCCATCGCGGCGCGGGAGACGAGATCGGCCGTGCGTGCCGGTAGCCGGAAGCCCTGTCGGGCCGGCACGCGGTTGCGCAGCACGATCCAGTCGATCTCGCCGAGATCGCGCGCCCGCCGCTCCCGCCGCGCCTCCCGCACGATCGAGCCGATGCTGCTGAGGCTGCCTGCGTCGAAAAGGTCCGTGTCGGCCGACGGGTCGAGCGCGAGATCGAGGTCCCACGGCGTGAACGGCAAAACGAGCGTGTCGGCCAGCGCATAGGCCATGCGGGTGATCGCCGCGCCGGCGCCCCACGTGTCGAGCATGATGAAGTCGTGCCCACGCCCCAGTGCCGCGACCGCCTCGCCGAGCGCATCGAGTGCCGCCTCGCCGTCGCCGGAGGGCAGCGCGCGATGCGCCGCCGGCCGCTCCGCGAGACCGGCTTCCGCGAGGCTGCATTCACGCGCCGCGAGCGCCCGCGTCAGCGCCTGGTCGCCCGCGCAGTCGATGGTCGCGACCTTCTGCCCCTGTGCCTTGAGTGCCGCCGCGATCACCAGGCACAGGGTGCTCGCGCCTTGACCGCCGCCTTGGCCACCGCTGGTATGGCCGATGACGACCGTGCGCACCCGCGCGCGCGCCTGCGTCTGTGGTTCGGCTTTCGGCTGCGACATGACCCGCCGCAGTGGACGGTACTGGAAGACTTCTGGACGGTGCACGGCTGTGGGGAAAGCTGATCTCCACATCCACACACGCGTGTCCGACGGTATGGCGACGATTAGTGACGTGCTGGCCTATGTACATGAGCGGACTGAGCTGGACCTCATCGCTGTGACCGACCACGAAGATGTCACCGGAGGGCTGCGGGCGCGAGAGCTGGCTGCAAAGCGCGCATACCCGTTCGAAGTCGTCCCTGGGGTGGAGGTGACGACGCTGCAGGGTCACTTGCTGGGGATAGGGGTCGAAGAGAGTCCAAAAAGCTTCCGTCGGGTAGAATCGACACTTGAGATGATTCACGCGCAGGGTGGCATCGCCATCATCCCGCACCCGATGAGCTGGCTTACACGCTCGCTGAGCAAGCGCACGATCGAGCGTGTCTGCGCGCTCGCCGATCGGTCTGTGGGGTTCGACGCGATAGAGACGGCCAACCCGAGCCCCGCCGGAAAGGTGCGTGCCAGGGCGGCAATGGCGTTGAATGCCGGGCGGTGGGGGCTGGCAGAAACGGGCAGCAGCGATGCGCACCACCTTCCACACATCGGCACAGGCTGGACCGAGTTCGAAGGCACGGGGCTGGCGGCGCTCCGGCAGGCAATCGATGGACGCACGACACGCGGATGCATGGTTCGCTACCCATCGGTTTCGGAGGTCGGCTACGGACAGGTGGCGATGGGGCTTGCCTGGGGATACGCAGCAACGCCGCGAAAAATGGCCGTGGGGCTGACGAAGCGGTGGGTCCGGAAACGATGAAGATCGCGCTCGTCTCACCGTATGACTGGTGCGTCGAGGGTGGTGTGAAGACGCATATCGCGCACCTGGCGGAGTACTTCCGCGAGTGGGGCCACGAAGTCGTGATCTTCGCGCCGGCCTCTGACCCGGAGAAGGTTGCGGGACAGTGCGAGGTGATGGGTAAGCCATGGTCCATGCGGGTGAACGGATCGGTAGCGCGGATTACCTTCGCCTGGAAGTCGCCAGAGGTGAAGGCGGTGATGGCACGCGAGGCCTTCGACATCCTGCATCTCCACGAACCACTGATGCCACTGCTCCCGTACCATTTCCTGCGCTACTCGAATTGCGTCACGATTGGGACATTCCACGCGGCGAAGGAAGGCGGGAACCGCTTTTACAGCTACACGAAGCCGATCACGAGGCCGTGGTTTCGCAAGCTCGACGGCAAGATCGCGGTCGCGCACGCGGCTGCGAACCTCGTGAGTCGTTACTTCCCCGGGTACTTCAACATCATCCCCAACGGCATCGACTATGAGCATTTCCGGCAGGAACGCGAGCCGCTGCCGGAGTTCATGGATGGCCGGCCGAATATCCTGTTCGTTGGGCGTCCGGAAAAGCGGAAAGGCCTCAAATACCTTCTGCGCGCATTCATCCTCATCAAGGAACAGGTGCCCGACGCGCGGCTGATCGTCGTCGGCGCGGGCGATTTCAGCCGCTACGAGCGGCTCATCGAAACGAAGGATGATGTCGTCTTCAGGTCATACATTCCATACGACGAGCTGCCGCGCTATCACCGGAGTGCGAGCGTATTCTGCGCGCCGAACACGGGAGGTGAAAGCCAGGGCTATGTGTTGCTCGAGGCCATGGCATCGGGGATGCCGGTGGTCGCGAGCAACATCGAGGGATTCGCCGGTGTGATCACCGATGAACTCGAAGGCCTGCTCGTCCGCCCGAAGGACCCGAAGGCCATCGCTGCGGGGATCATGCGCGTGTTGCGCACGCCGGGCCCGAGCCGCGAGATGGGCAAGCGGGGGCAGGCGCAGGCCGCGCACTACAGCTGGGACAACGTGGCACGGCGAGTGATGGCTTACTACGAGCGGCTGATGTACGAACATCAACAGGTAGCCGACAGCGTGGCGCAGCGCCAGGCGCTCCCCGCGGTTAGCGAATAGCGTGCCGAAGTTGAACGTCCTCCCGCAACGGTTGCCCCAGGGCTTTGCCGCCCGGATGGGCCATGCAGTGGGCCGCACCGGGATCACGCCGAACATGATCTCGCTCATTGGATTCGCCGGGAACCTGGTGGCGGCGTGGTTGATCACGCAGGATATGCTCCTGCCGGCAGGGATCGTGTACCTGGTGTTCAGCGCTATCGACCTCGTGGATGGCGCTGTGGCTCGAGCCACGGGGCTGGCGAGCCCGTTTGGCGCCGTGTTCGATGCCGTGCTCGACCGCGCGAGCGAGGCGATCGTACTGGCGGCGTGCGGGTGGTACTTCGCGGACCGCGGCGAGGAGGTCCAGGCCGCAGTGGCGTATGCGGGGCTGCTGGGAAGTGTGGCAGTGAGTTACCTGCGGGCCCGTGCGGAAATCGCGGGGATGGCGATGCGCGAAGGGCTATTCCGGCGGCAGGAGCGCGTGGCGTTGCTCGGGCTGGGGTTGCTGTTCAACGGGCTGACGGTCGTCATCTGGATACTGGCCGTGCTGTCGAACGTGACGGCATTGCAGCGGTTCTGGATGCTCACCGCTTCACGCAATGAACTCGAAGCCAATGAGGGCAACTAGCGGGGTTCAGTCGTGCGGTGGTCCATCGTCGGGCCACTGGAGACGGTGAGGCGCCGCCGCCTCTTCGATAACCGTGGCCTCGCCGGGCTGATCGGTGCGGGCGGCAAACTCGGCCTCCAGGTCCGCCCGGAGCATGGCGTCACGCCGGCCGTTCTCTAACGCCGAGGCGACAAACCAGGCGATGACCGCGCACAGTGCGAAGAAGGCGGCGACCGCGAAGATGACATACGAGCCGGTGCTCAGCGTCAGAGTCGCGGCGAACGTCGTACCGGTCACGATTCCTCTCCCACCTGCGAGCGGAGGTAGGCCTCGACGAAACCGTCGATGCCTCCGTCGAGGACGGCCGTCGTGTCGCTGGTCTCGAAATCGGTGCGGTGGTCCTTCACCATCTTATAGGGGTGGAGAACGTAGGACCGGATCTGGTTGCCCCAGGCCATATCGACGTGCTGACCCTTGAGTTTCGCTTTCTCCTCTTCCTGCCGGATCAGTTCGCGTTCGAGCAGGCGGGACTTGAGCACCTTGATTGCGCTGTCGCGGTTGCGCCCCTGGGAGCGCTCATTCTGACAGGTGACAACGATACCTGTAGGAATGTGCGTGATGCGCACGGCTGTCGAGTTCTTCTGCACGTTCTGGCCCCCGGCGCCGCTCGACCGGAACACGTCGATACGGATGTCATCGGGGTTTACTTCGATTTCGCCGGTGGCATCGACTTCCGGCATGACCTCGACCTTCGCGAACGATGTGTGGCGCGCGTGGGCGGAGTCGAACGGCGACTGGCGCACGAGCCGGTGGACGCCGCGCTCGCTCTTGAGATACCCGTAGGCGTAGGGCCCATCGAGTTCGATGGTCGCGCTCTTGATGCCGGCCTCCTCGCCCTCGGTCGTGTCGAGCAGCTCCACATGGAAGCGGTGTTGTTCGCCCCAGCGAAGGTACATGCGCAGCAGCATCTCGGCCCAGTCCTGGGACTCTGTCCCGCCGGCCCCGGCGTGGACCGCGAGGATCGCGTTGCGGTTGTCATACTCGCCAGAGAGCTGGAGCTGGAACTCAAGCGACTCGACCTCTTTCTCCGCCGCCGCGATATCTTTTTCGGCGGCGGAGGCGACGGAGGTGTCGTCCTCCGCGATAGCAAGTTCAAGTAAGTCGCGGATGTCGCGGACACGCATCTCGAGCCCGCGCCATGTTTCGACGCGCGACCTGAGGGTTGCGATCTCCTGCATGGTGTCGCGAGCTGCATCCGAGTCGTCCCAAAAGGAGGGCTCGGCGGCGCGCTTATCGAGTTCGATCAGGCGGGATTCGTCGTTGGCGACGTCAAAGTCGCACCAGGACATCTGAGATGCGCTGGAGGAGCCTTTCGGCGCGGGCGAGTGTCTCGTGCATGTGCCCATCGTACGGGAGGGCGTGGCTAGTGGCGACGAGGACGGACGCTTCGATCGTGCTGTTACGCGGGCCCGGGGACGGGGAACTGCGCGGGATTGTGATGCTGCAACGGGGCTGTTCCGTCAGTGCACGGCAGGGTGTTATAATCAGGGCAGAAAACTCTCTGACGACGGAAACGTGTCGGGGTGGGCTGTTGGCCCACCCTTTTGTTTTAGTCGTGAAATTGGAAGTTGCTGGGACTGGCCATGAAAAGCGAACTCCTTACGTACCTCGCGCAGCTCGCAGCGGAGAAGAACCTGCCACCCGGCATCGTGTTTGATGCAGTGGAGGCGGCGCTGACTTCGGCGTACAAGAGCGAGGAAGAAAACGCCCCGAACGTGTACGCGAAGATCAATGCCGAGACTGGCGAGATCCACGCATACATGCAGAAGGCGGTGGTGGACGAAGTCGAAGAGCCCAACCTGGAGATCGCGGTCGAAGAGGCGAAGCGCTACAAGCCAGACACGAAGTCCGGGGACGTGCTCGACTTCGAGATGAAGATACCGGACAACGCCGGGCGGATTGCGGCGCAGAAGGCAAAGCAGGTGGTACTGCAGCGGCTCCGCGAGGCGGAGCGTGACGCAGTGTATGAGGAGTACGTCGACAAGGAGGGCGAAGTCCTTGTTGGGACCGTGCAGCGGGTGGAATCGCGGCAGATGATCGTGGAGCTGCCGAAGGGCACGGAAGCAGCTCTGCCAGCGAGCGAGCAGGTCCGCAACGAGCACCTCCGCTCCGGCCAGCGCGTGAAGGTGCTCATCCTGCAGGTGGAGCGGGCGGCGAAAGGCCCGCAGGTGATCGTGAGCCGCTCGCACCGCACGCTCTTGCGGCGGCTGTTCGAAACGGAAGTGCCCGAAATCTCCGCCGGCACCGTCGAGATCAAGAGCATCGCGCGCGAGGGGGGGCACCGCAGCAAAGTCGCTGTCTGGGCGCGTAATCCGAACGTCGACCCGATTGGCGCATGCGTAGGGCCACGCGGATCGCGGATTCAAAACATCGTGAACGAACTCGGCGGCGAGCGCATCGACGTCATCAAATGGGACCCTGACCCGGCGAGCTTCGTATCGAATGCGCTAAGCCCCGCCCAGGTCACCGAGGTCACGATTGATGAAGAAGACCACCGTGCCTCGGTTGTCGTGCCGGATAGCATGCTCTCGCTGGCGATTGGCAAAGAAGGCCAGAACGCGCGGCTCGCGGCTAAATTGACGAGCTGGAACATCGACATCCACAGCCAGTCCGCGGCGGAGCGCTCCGCGGAGGGCATCCAGGAAGAGCCGTCGCGCTTCATGCCATTCCAGCCCGGCGAAGAGCCGGACATCGACATCATCCCGGAAGAGCCTGTCATCGAGCCCGAGCCCGTGGCTCCGGTGGTGATCGAGCCTGCCGTGGTGCGGCCGGCCGCGCTTGCACCGGCGGAAGCCGTCGCGGAGGTCGCGGAGGAAGAAGAGATTACGTTCGCCGATGCCGTCCGGAGTATGGCCGTGCCCAAGGGCGAGGAGCGCGAGTCGGAAGATTACGGCGAAGAGGACGACGACGAGGAATACGAGGTGCCGACGACGGTGGTAGCGGAATCGCGGCCGACGGCGATCCGGTTCGCAGAAGATGTGCTGCCGCGGGCGAAAGAAGCGGACGACGACGCGAAGAAGGGTGGCCGGCGATCGCGGCGTGCATCGCGCTTCTCCGAAGAGGAAGAGGACGAGATGGACGAGATCGACTACTCAGGGCGCATACACTAATGGAGGCCGCGCATGGCTGGACCGCCGCGCGCGGCTGCGCGCCGCACCCCTGAACGGACCTGCATCGCGTGCAGGCAGCCTGCGGGCAAGCGGGAACTGATCCGGCTTGTCCGCACGCGCGACGGGCACGTGATGCGCGACCCGAGCGGCAAAGCTGCCGGCAGAGGCGCTTATGTTCACCCTTCACGGGCGTGTTGGGAGAAAGCGCTAAAAAGCGGTAGCATGAAAGGTGCATTCAAAATTATCCCAGACCCGGACGATGTCGAGGCGCTACGGGCGTTCGGCAAGACGTTGCCGGCAGAAGAAAGCGAGGCGTCATGACAGCACAACCTACGTCCCGCGTTGCTGATGCAGTGGAACTTCCGAGTGCGCTGACGGTGAAAGAGTTGGCCGACATCCTGAGGGTGTCGCCGGTGGAAGTCATCAAACGGCTCATGACGAATGGCGTGATGGCGGCGATGAACCAGACCATCGCGTACGACACAGCCGCGGCAGTTGCGCAGGAACTCGGCTACGAGACATTCATGCAGGCGCCGCCGCCCGCTGTGGCGGTGGAGCAGACCTTCGATGAAGAGGACGTGCCGGATGCGCCGGGCGCCCTTCGTGAGCGGCCGCCCGTGGTGACGATTCTCGGGCACGTGGACCACGGCAAGACGAGCCTGCTCGATGCGATCCGCTCGACGCAGGTAGCGGCGGGCGAGGCGGGCGGCATCACGCAGCACATCGGCGCGTATCAGATCGTCCGCGACGGCAAGAAGATTACGTTCATCGATACTCCCGGCCACGCCGCGTTCACCGCGATGCGGGCCCGCGGTGCGCAGGTGACGGATATCGCTGTCCTTGTGGTGGCCGCGGACGATGGCGTCATGCCTCAGACCATCGAAGCCATCAACCACGTACGCGCTGCGGGCGTGCCGATCATTGTGGCCATCAACAAAGTCGATTTGCCGGGGGCAAATCCGGACCGAGTGAAGCAGCAGCTGACTGAGCACAACGTGATCGTCGAGGACTTCGGCGGGGACGTGGTCACCGTGGAGGTTTCGGCAGTCAAGGGGACGGGCATCGACGACCTGCTCGAAGCTATCAACCTCGTCGCCGAGATCTCTGAACTCAAGGCGAACCCTGACAAGCCCGCGCGCGGCGTTGTTGTCGAGGCCGAGCTCGACCCTGCCCGCGGACCGATCGCGACCGTGCTCGTGAACGAAGGCACCCTGCGCCCGGGCGATGCACTCGTGGCGGGCGAGATCTCGGGCAAGGTGAAGGCCATGTTCGATGACCGCGGACAGCGGCTGCTCGAAGCAGGGCCATCCGCGCCGGCTGTAGTGATGGGCCTCGAAGTCGTCCCCGCCGCCGGTGAAAAAGTGCGCGTCGTGGCCGACGAGCGCACAGCACGACACCTGGTGGAGCAACGCCGCCGCGATCGCGAGGCGCGCGAACAGACTGACCACGCACACGTCAACCTCGACACACTGTTCAACGAGATCAGCGCAGGCAAGCTCAAGGAGCTGGTCATCATTCTGAAGACGGACGTCAAAGGCAGCGCCGAGGCGGTCAAGAGTTCGCTCGAGCAGACGCACCGATGCGACGGCACGGCGCCAGGCGGAGGCGGCGGGCGTCGAAATTCGTTCATATTCGATCATCTACCAGGTGATCGAAGATGTGGAACGCGCGCTCCAGGGCCTCTTCGAACCCGTCTACAAGCAGGTCATCGACGGGCACGCGGAGGTGCGGCAGGTCTTCAAGTCATCGAAGCTGGGCCAGATTGCGGGTGCGTACGTGCAGGATGGCACGCTGCGCCGCGGCAACATGGTGCGCGTGCTACGCGGCAAGGATGAGGTTGCGAAGACACGGTGTGAAGGGCTGCGCCGCTTCCAGGACGACGTCCGGGAAGTGCAGACCGGTTACGAATGCGGCGTGACGCTGGCTGGCTTCGACAAATTCGAAGTGGGCGACATCCTTGAGTTCTACCACGACGAGCGTGTGAACTAGTCCCACCGGGACCCGCGAGGAGGGCGCCCATGACTCGCCGCACAGTGCGTGTGAATGAGTTGCTGCGCGAAGAAATCAGCGAGTTGCTTCAGCGTGAGGTGAAGGACCCGCGGCTCGGGGAAGGGCTCATCACCGTGACGGAGGTCCAGGTTTCGCCGGACCTCCGCCATGCGACTGTTTTCGTTTCTCACCTTGGAGAAGGCGACCACGAAGCTGTATTGCAGGGGCTGAAAGCGGCCGCGCCGTTTCTTCACCGCGAACTTGTCGCCCGTCTCACCATCCGGCGCGTTCCCGAACTCGTGTTTCGGTTCGACCCATCGATCGAGCGGGGTGCGCGGCTGGCATCGCTCATACGCGAGGTCAGCACAGGCTACGCGACCGATGCCGGGCAGACGGGATGGAGGCAGCGACCTCCACGGCATCCTGCTCGTCGACAAGCCACCAGGTTGGACGAGCCACGATGTGGTGGCGAAGGTCCGGCGCCTGAGCGGGCAACGGAAGATTGGCCATACGGGGACGCTTGACCCGATGGCGACGGGATTGTTGGTGCTCTGCCTCGGCGATGCCACGCGGCTGGTTGAATACATGAGCGCGCACGATAAACGCTACGAAGGCATCGTCACGCTCGGGACGACCACGGACAGCGACGACGCTGATGGCGCCGTAATCGAGCAGCGCCCTGTGCCCGCGATCGATGAGGTCACGCTGGAACGAGCCGTCAGCCAGCTCCGCGGCACTATTTTGCAGCGTCCTCCCGCATTCAGTGCGATGAAGAAGGACGGCCAGCGGGCTTACGCCATTGCACGCCGTGGCGGCGACCCCGGGCTGGGAGAGCGGCCCGTAACAGTGCACGACCTCGTGGCGGCAAGGGCCGGAGGTGTGACGATCTCACTGGCCGTGCACTGCGGACCGGGCACGTACGTCCGGAGTCTCGCTCGTGATCTCGGGGAAGCGATCGGTTGCGGCGCACACCTTTCGGCGCTGCGCAGGACCACCGTCGGCGGCTTCGACGTCGCGAACGCGTTTTCGATGGAGCAGTTAGAGGCAGCGGGCGCCGGGCGTATCGAGGCGCTGCTCGCCGCGCCCGATGAAGGCATCAGGCAGTGGCCGGCCGCGCTCCTCGGGGGACGAAGCGCGTGCGACTTCGTGCATGGAACAACACTCGAGGCCGCCTGGACTGGTTGCGCAGCCGACGCCGGCGAGACAATGGCGCGCGTCTTCACAGGCGATGGGCTGTTCGCAGGCGTGGCACAAGTGGCACGTTCGGGTCGTATACGACCTATCAAGGTCATGGCGAATGCAGCCCAAACGATACTTATGTCGCTCTCAGATTCGGAAAAGGCTTGACATCGGTGGCGATGCACTGGATCATGCCGAAGTGATCTGGCGCGCCCGTGTGTAAACCGCATAGGCACTCGAACAATTCTCACGCCTGATCCGTTCCGCGCCCAAGCGGAGAAGGAGGACTCATGGAAGCCTACTGCCTGAAATGCCGGGAGAAGCGCGAAATGCAGGATGCCTCGCCCATCACCAGGAAGAACGGCAAACCCGCAACAGAGGGCAAGTGCCCCGTCTGCGGGACACGGATGTTCAAGATCGGGAAGGCCTCGTAGCCAAACCCGGAACTCCGCCAGGGCAGGGTGGATAGCCGGATTGAGGCTATCGCCCTGCTTCCTGGTTTCCTGCGGCTGCCTACGCGCTGCCCAGGACGGCCAACAGTTCGGCATGCACTGTCCCGTTCGAGGCGATGGCGCTGTTGCCCACGGTATCCTGGCCGGCCCACGTCGTCAGACGCCCACCCGCCTCGCGGATGATCGGCCAGAGGGCGGCGACATCCCAGTGGTTCATGACCGGGTCAAGCATGGCCTCGATACGGCCCGACGCCACAAGCAGATACCCATAACAGTCGCCCCACGTCCGCAAGAGGCCTGCGCTGTCGCACAGTGCCCGGAAGCCGGATGGGTAGTACTTCGGCATGCGGCTGAAACTCGTCATCGAGACCGTGGCTGCCGCGAGCTCAGACACGCCTGACACTCGCGCAGGCCGCCCATTGAGCCACGCGCCCAGCCCCTCGCCGGCGGTGATGACCTCTCCGGCCGCGTGACAGGCGATGACTCCAACGATCGGGAGGCCATCGCGTTCAAGCGCAACGAGCGTCCCGAACAACGGCACCTGGTGGATGAACGACTTCGTCCCATCGATCGGGTCCAGCACCCACCGGTATGTCCCGTGGCCGGGAGTCTCTCCGAACTCCTCACCGAGGATGGCGTGGCCGGGGCACTCCTTCAGCAGGAATTCCCGCATCACCTCCTCGGCGCGGCGGTCGGCGATGGTGACCGGGGTGCGGTCGGCTTTCAGTTCGACGGCAATGCTGGACTCGTAGAGCGGCATAATCGCCTGGCCGGCGATGGCCGCCGCCTGCTCGGCGATGCGGCAAAGCTCCGCTACATCATCGGTCATCGGTCGTGGTCGCCCTGCCGGTAGACGTTCGTGAGGTCATCAAGTTTGCGCTTGATTTCTGGCGGGAGCGGCCGCTGGGCTGCGGCGAGCGTGTCATCGAGTTGGGCCGGGCGGCTGGCGCCGATGATTGGCGCGGTGATGGCGGGATGCGCCATCACCCATGCGATGGCGAGTTGCGCCATGGACATATCGGCCTCCGCCGCGATGGGCCGGATAGCCTCGACCGTGTCGAACATGCCTTCGTGCCAGTAGCGGTCCTGGTAGCGGCCTCCGGCTGTGCCGAGGGTGAAGCGGGTGCCTTCGGGAGGGGCGCCCGGGCTATGTTTGCCGGTGAGGAGCCCACCCGCGATCGGGTTGTAGGGGATGACGCCCACGCCATCTTCGAGGCAAAGAGGGAGGAGTTCGCGTTCGATTTCGCGGAAGAGCAGGTTGTAGCGCGGCTGGACGGACTCGAAGCAGACGATGCCGAGCGCTTCGCTGCGGCCGATAGCACGCGCGAGTTGGTAGGCGAGGAAGTTCGAGCAGCCCACGTAGCGCACCTTCCCCCAGCGGACGAGGTCGTCCAACGCCTTGAGCGTTTCGTCGATGGGCGTCGAGGGGTCGGGCCCATGGAGTTGGTAGAGGTCGATGTAGTCGGTCTGGAGCCGGCGGAGCGAGGCATCGACGGCATCGAGGATGTGCTTGCGTGAGTTGCCCTGGTCCCAGCGTGCAGGACCGGTACGGCCGAAACACTTGGTAGCGAGCACGAAGCGGTCGCGACGCCCTTTGAGCCAGCGGCCGACGATCTCCTCGGTACGGCCCGTGGTTTCGGGCGTACCGCCGAGCGGATAGACGTCGGCGGTATCGAGGAAAGTGATCCCGCCATCAGCCGCGCGGTCGAGGATGGAAACGGAGGTGGGCTCGTCGCATTGGAGGCCGAACGTCATGGTGCCGAGGCACAGCCGTGAGACCTGCAGGCCCGTGCGGCCGAGGCGTGTGTGTTCCATATGTTTGCTCCGAACGAGAGATGTTGGAGCGAGTATAGCGGCTTGCGGGCGGGCGCTGATGACGAGCCGCACTAATCGGTGCGGTATACTTCAGCCATGGTACAGGCGCCCTCAACCGTTGAACTCCTCTTCGAACAGGCGGCGCTCCTAACCGCGGACGAGCGGGCGCTGCTCGCGCACTGGCTCATCGACAGCATCGTCGAAGGCGATGTGGAGAAGGAGCCGGGCTACGACGAGTACTGGGAGGCGGAGTTGGAGCGGCAGAATGCCGCTCTCGCCGCGGGGGATATGGACCTCGTTTCGCTTGATGAGGCCCGAACGCTCATGTTCGGGCCGACTGCATAAGTGCGAGTCCGTGTTCAACGCAGAGCCGTCAGCGACTACGTCGAAATCCGCGAGTGGCTTGCTTTGGCCTCTGTGCCAGCAGCTCAGCGATTCGAGGCGCGAGTGTCCGCGGCACTTGATCGGTTGGAAGCCTTTCCGGAGTCTGGCACGCGCTACCTCGCGGGAACCAGACGAATGGTCGTCCCCAACACCACCTATGCGATCATCTACAGCATCAAAGCAAATGACGTCGTCGTGCGAAACATTGCACACACCAGCCGAAAGCCTGGCTACTGGCTCGAAAGGAGCTAACGCCCGCTACAGCGCCCCTTCGTCCCGCAGTGCGCAGACGGCACCATCGAATGCTTGCACCGAGGCCGCGATGTCATCTTCGGTATGCACGCTGCTGAGCATCCCGCCGGTCCCGAAGAGCTGCACACCGCGATTGAGCAGGGCCAGCTGCAGGAGCCGGTCACGCTCCGGTGCGCCGCCTGCCGCAAGCACGTCCCAATCGAGGTCGCGCGCGTCGTAGTCGGACTCTTCGGGGACGGTGGGGCCGCCGATGAGCACGCGGAAGGCGCTTGACTGCCCGTAGATAACGCCGTGAATGCCGCGGCGGCAGAGTACGCCGTTCAAGCCCGCGCGCAGCTGGCCGGCGAGCGCGGCCGCGCGTTGCTGGTGCGAACCATCTGCTATCTCGCGCAAACACGCGATACCGGCGGCCGCGGAGAGCGGGTTGGCGTTGAACGTCCCGGGATGGCCGATCTTCTGGCCTTTCGCACCCGGGTCGAGGAACGCGAGGCCCTGCATGATGTCAGCGCGTCCTGCGACCGCGCCGCCGGGGAAACCTCCCGCAAGAATCTTCGCGAGCGTGGTGAGGTCGGGCGTGACGCGCTCTGCCTCCTGGACGCCGCCGGGCGCCCACCGGAAACCCGTCACCACTTCGTCCATGATGAATACGATGCCACGTTCGTTGCAGAAAGCCTGGAGCGCCTGCAGGAAGCCTCGCGGGACCGGTAGCTGGCCGCTCGAAGCGCCGGCCGACTCGATAATCACGGCGCCGATGTCTCCGCGCTCTTCGACGGTGGCGCCAACCATACCGAGATCAAGCGGCAGGATAGCTACGGTGTCGAGGGTCGATTCGGGGATGCCTGGCGGTGAGTGGTCGCCGTACTTCGAATTCGCTGCCACGTAGTCGTGCCAGCCGTGAAAGTGCCTGTGGAACTTGATGATGCCGGGTTTGCCCGTGAAGGCGCGGGCGAGCCGGAGCGCCATGAGGGTGGCTTCGGTGCCGGAGCTCGTGAACCGCACCACCTCGGCTGAAGGGACGATGCGCACGACCTCTTCCGCCCACTCGATCTCCCGCTCGTGGCTGCCGCCGTAGTGCGTGCCCTTCAGCAGCTGAGCAGAGGCAGCCTCGGTCACAACGGGGTGGTTCTGACCAAGCAGGAGTGCGCCGTGGCCGACCACGTAGTCGATGTACTGCCGCCCGTCGACGTCCCACTTGTGGGCGCCCGCCGCATGGTCGATGTACACGGGGAACGGGCGCATGAAACGGCTATCGTGGGTGACGCCGCTTGGGAGGACGCGGGAGGCGCGCGCATAGAGCGACGCTGACCGGGGATGGCCGTCGACGAAATCCTGTTCGATTCCCATGGGCGCCATGGTACGTGGTGGAGGTGCACAGTGCAGCATCGGTAGACATGGCCGCCCGAGACCGACACGATGGAAGGGCGGTGATGCACTGCGATGCCGACGTGTCCCAATGTTGCCGCTATGGTAGTCTAGGGGTGAGCTATGGCTGACTATGATGTTGGAATAATCGGCAGCGGACCCGGAGGGTACGTTGCTGCCATCAGGGCCGCCCAGCTCGGCCTCAAAACGGTGGTCTTCGAACGGGAGCGCGTGGGCGGCCTGTGCCTCAACTGGGGATGCATCCCGAGTAAAGCGCTCTTGCGTAATGCTGATGTGGTCAACTTCGTCCGCGACGCGGACCGCTGGGGGGTGAAGGCCAGCGACGTTTCATTCGACTTCGGCAGTGCGATCCAACGCAGCCGCGAGGTTGTGGACAAGATTGTGAGCGGAGTGGAAGGGCTTTTGCGCGATAACGGCGTGGACGTGGTGATGGGAGAAGCGACGCTCACGGCCGCGAACCGGGTGTCGTGCGGCGGCCGCGAATACGAGACTACCAACATTATCGTGGCGACTGGCGCGTCATCGCGGCCGCTGCCGGGCGTACCGATTGATGGCGTGACGGTCATCACTAGCCGGGAGGCACTCGCGCGAAGGGGAGTGCCGCAGCGGGCGGTCATCATCGGCGCAGGACCGGTGGGCGTGGAGTTCGCGCACCTGTGGGCGAGCTACGGCACGGAGGTGACCATCGTCGAGATGCTGGACACGCTCGTGCCGCTCGAGGACCCGGATGTCGGACGGCATTTGAAACGCTCGTTCGACGCGCGCGGTATCACATCCCACCTTATGACGAAGGTCGAGTCGGTGAGCGTCGAGGGCGGCGCAGCCACGGTAACCATCAGCGAAGGGGGCGAGCGGAAGACGCTGGAGGCGGACTGCGTGCTGGTCGCGATTGGCTTTGTACCCCACACGGATGGCCTCGGGCTCGAGAAGCAGGGCGTCGAACTAACGCGCGGGTTCATCGCCATCGACGAGCGGATGCAGACGAACGTCCCGGGCATCTACGCTATCGGGGATGTCACGGGGAAGCTGATGCTGGCCCACGTCGCATCGGCGCAGGGCGTAACCGCCGCGGAGGCGATCGCGGGGCGCAGGACGCCCTCTCTCGACTATATCCAGATGCCACGGGCAACCTTCTGCCAGCCCCAGGTGGGTTCGGTGGGCTACACAGAGAAGCAGGCGCGCGACGCCGGCTACACCGTGAAGACCGGGCGGTTTCCCTTTTCTGCACTGGGCAAGGCGACGGCCGTAGGGGAGACCGAGGGGTTCGTGAAAGTCGTCGCGGACGAACCAACGGGCCAGGTGCTGGGCATCCACATGATCGGCCACGACGTGAACGACCTCCTCGGAGAGGCAGCCCTCGCGGCGTTGCTCGAAGCGACGACCGTGGAGGTCGGGTTCACCGTCCATGCACATCCAACCCTTGCCGAGGCGGTCAAAGAGGCTGCACTGGCCGTCAACGGCGAGGCGATCCACGTTGTCCGGCGCCGAGCCGGACAGACGGCCAGGTAACAGGGGGTGGGAGCAGCGTGAGTGCGAGTGCGACGAGGCAACGGCCGGCGGCGGCGAACGGAGTGACGCCGGAGCAGATGGAGACGTTTCTCCACCAGATGATGCTGATTCGCCGCTTCGAAGAGAAGGCCGGCGAAATGTACACGAAGGGCAAGATACACGGATTCCTGCACCTGTATACGGGGCAGGAGGCGTGCGCGGTCGGTTCGATCAACGTCCTCGAAGAACGCGACCACATCTTCACGCACTACCGTGACCACGGGCATGCGCTCGCCCGCGGGCTGGACCCGAACCGCGTGATGGCCGAGCTGTACGGGAAGGCTGATGGCGTGAGCGGCGGCCGGGGCGGTTCGATGCACCTGTACGACGTGAGCAAGAACTTCCATGGCGGGTATGCGATCGTGGCAGGCCACCTGCCCCTGGCGGTGGGGATGGCGCTTGCGACGGAGATGCGCCGCGAAGACGCGGTCACGATGTGCATCTTCGGGGATGGCAGCGTGGCGGAAGGCGAATTCCACGAGTCGCTGAACCTCGCCGCACTATGGAAAACGCCCGTGGTCTTCTTTTGTGAAAACAACCTGTACGGCATGGGAGTGCCGCTCAAGGAATCGCTGTCGGCGAACATTGCGACGCTGGCGAAGGCGTACAAGATGCCGGCCGCGACGATCAACGGGATGGACGTGATTGAAGTCTACCGTGAGATGAAGAAGGCGGTCGCACACGCGCGCAAGGGCGGCGGCCCGTACTTCATCGAGGCCATGACCTACCGTTACCGCGCACACTCCATGTCGGACCCGGAGCTCTACCGCAGCAAGTCCGAGATCGCGGAGTATCGAAAGCGGGACGCTATTGAGCGGCTGAAAAAGGCGATGCTCGACAGTGGCGCGCTCGATGAGACACGCTACCGCGAGCTCGAAGCGCAGGTGGAGCGCGAAGTGGATGAGGCCGTGGAATTCGCCGAGCGGAGCCCGCAACCCGCACTTTCGACGCTGTACGACAAGGTATACGTGGAGGCCGGGCAATGACCGAAATGCGGATGCGAGATGCGCTCCGTGAAGCGCTCCGGGAAGAGCTCATCCGCGACGACCGCGTCTTCCTGCTCGGCGAGGACATCGGCGCGTACGGCGGCTCGTACTCGGTCACGAAAGGGCTCCTGGAAGAGTTTGGGGAGGCGCGCGTACGGGACACGCCGATCGCGGAATCGGGCATCGTCGGGGTGGGCGTGGGGGCGGCCATGGCCGGCATGCGGCCAATGGTCGAGCTGATGACGATCAACTTCAGCTTTCTCGCGTTCGACCAGATCGTGAACAACGCGGCGAAGCTGCATTACATGTCGAATGGGCAGATCACGATCCCGATCGTGATCCGTATGGCGAGTGGCGGCGGGAGCCAGCTTGGGGCCACGCACAGCCACAGCCTGGAAGGCCTCTACGCGCACTTCCCGGGCCTGAAGGTGGTGTGTCCATCATCGCCGGCCGATGGGAAGGGGCTCCTGAAGCAGGCCTTTCGCGACGACAACCCCGTGATCTTCATCGAGCACACGGCGAACTACGGGTTGAAGGGCGAGGTCCCGGAGCAAGAGGACTTTCTGATCGAGTTCGGCAAAGCGAGCATTCTGCGCGAGGGCCGGGATGTGACGCTCATTGGGTACTCCGGGAGCGTGCACCAGGCGGTGCGCGCGGCCGATCTGCTCGCCGAACAAGAAGAGATAGACGCGGAGGTCATCGACCTGCGCACGTTGCGGCCGTTGGACATGGATACGGTGATCGAATCAGTGAAGAAGACGAACCGCGCCGTCGTCGTGGAAGATGACTGGCGATTCGGCGGCTTTGCGGGAGAGATAGCCTCGCAGATTATGGAGAAGGCGTTCGATTGGCTGGATGCACCGGTGGCGCGTGTGTGCAGTAAGGACGTACCGATGCCATACAATCGAAATCTCGAATTCGCCGCGCTGCCTTCGGAAGAGGATGTCGTCGAAGCCGTCCTCGCGATGCTGTAGGAGGGAATACGGATGGCTTTTGAAGTAACGATGCCGCAGATGGGCGCCGACATGACCGAAGGCACCCTCGTGAAGTGGATCAAGCAGGTAGGTGACCACGTCGAGCGAGGCGATGTGCTTGCGGAGATCGAAACCGACAAAGCGACTGTGGAACTCGAGGCGTACGAGGCGGGCGAGTTGATCAAAATCGTCGTCGAGGAAGGCGACGTCGCGCCGGTGGGAGAAGTGATCGCACTGATTGGCGAGGCCTCGGAGGAGACGCCTGACATCGAGCGAAAGCCAGCCGCCGAGACGCCGCCACGACGTCATGTGGAATCAGCCGAAACGCCGCCGCCGCACGAGGAGGATCTTCAACGCCCGCTGAGCGAGGCGCCACGCGTACCTGCGGAGGAGCCGGCCGCGGCCGCGCCAAAGGAAGCGCCCGCCGCCACGTCCACACCGCCAGGCGATGCCGCGCGCGAGGGGCGCATCCGGATTTCGCCGGTGGCCCGACGCATCGCGACGGAGCGCGGCGTGGACATCACCCAGATCCGCGGCAGCGGCCCCGACGGCCGTATCCTCCGCAGAGATGTGGAGCAGGCCGCCGAGAGCGCTCCTCAGCAGCCAACTCCGCAGCCTGTGCCTGCAGCAGCACCGGCGGCTCCGCGCCCGAAACCGGCCGAGACCGGCGCCGGCCTGAGCCGCATGCGGCAGGCCATCGCCCGCCGCATGACCACATCCAAGCAGACGCAGCCCCACTACTACCTCACGCTCGATATCGACATGACGGACGCGCTCGCGTTCCGCAAGCAACTCAATGAGGCGGCCGATGACGAACGGCGCGTGAGCATCAACGACCTGATCGTAAAGGCGTGCGCCGTCGCGCTGGAGCGGCACCCGAAGTTCAATGCCGAGTTCGCGGACGAGTCGCTGAAGATGCACGAGCGGATCAACATCTGCATCGGTGTCGCGCTCGATGAGGGGTTGATCGCGCCTGCCATCATGGACTGTGGTTCGAAGACGCTTGGCCGCATCGCCAAAGACGCGAAGGATGTGATCGAACGGGCAAAGGGCGGCCGTCTGCGCGCGGACGACTACAGCGAGGGCACGTTCACGATCACGAACCTCGGCGCGTATGGCGTTGAAGCGCTCATCGGCATCATCAACCCACCGCAGGCCGCGATCCTTGGCGTGGGCTCCGTGATGGCCCGCCCGGCCGTCGTGGACGGCCAGGTGACGGTACGCCAGCTGATGAAAGTGGCGCTCAGTGCGGACCACCGTGTAACGGATGGGGCCGAGGGCGCGCGGTTCATCAAGGAAATCCAGGGGTTGCTGGAGAACCCTGCGAGTCTCGCGCTCTAACTGTCCCATCCATCGTGACACGAGAGCGGCGCTGTATCGGGTGATCGCAGGTCACTCGCATACGAACAGCTCGTATCGCTGCTTACTTTGTGTGCTACCGGTGCTATACTCTGCGCGATTTTTTTATCGCGGAGGGTGTGCGAGCATCGTTTTGTGAGCCCAATCACAAGTTACAAAAGAACGTGAGCGGCATTCCACCAGTTGTCCGATCGCTGCCTCCGAGTCATCGGGCAGTGATCCAGAAAGAAAGCAGGCCAGATTCATGAACGAGGCACGGTCGATGGAGCGTATCGCCGGTATCTCCGGGTTGCTGTTCGCCACCCTCTTCGTCGTAGGCGCGCTCATCGCGGGCACACCGGATGGCGACAAACCAGCGAAGTGGGTCGATTTCTATAACGACAGCGGCCACCGCATGCAGCTGATTATCCAGGGCTACCTCTGGGTGATCGCGGGCCTAGCGCTGATGGTCTTCCTCGTCGCCGCCTACCAGCGATTCGGTGCGGGCACGGGGACATCTGGCCTGTACGCGAAAGTCGCGGGCGGGGCAGCAGCGCTCTTCGGAGTCATCCTGCTCGTCGGTGGCGTCATGATGGCGAACGTGGCCGGCAACGTCGCGTTCGGCGGCGCAAACGTCCCTAAAGACGGCGACCTCCTCATCCAGCTATCGGGCCAGGGCATGGCACTCGTGCTGCTCGCCGGAGGGCTCTCGGCCGCACTCGCGTTTGTAGCAGTTTCGTTGCTCATCATCCGTGAACAGGGCCCCCGATGGCTGGCTGTCCTCGGCTTCGTGGCCGCAATCTGTGGCATCCTCGGCGTCGTGTTTCTCCCGATGGTGGCTGTCTCCATCTGGACGATCTGTGCGGCCGTGGTCCTGCTGCGAGGTCCGAGCCAGGCGGCAGCGCGTAAACCGCAAGCGGCGGCTGCCTGACACCCGGCTACGGCCCCGTTTCTTCGACGTTTCCGGGCCACGGTGTACCCTGTGCACCGTGGCCGTCGTTGAATGAGCAGGGCTCTACGTGTTCGTGCCACATTAGCTCCAGGCGGCGGCTGGAAAGCGGGGGAATATGGCCGAAAACGAGCCCGGCCGCGGGACGCGGGTGCTGACATCGCGCACAGCTATCGGCGGCGTGGCGGGATTGCTCGGTATTGGGCTGATCGCACTCATCGTGATGGCGGCGACCGGCTTCAACGGGACAACCCAGCAGCGGCTCAAGGTAATCAACTGCAACCCATCGGAGACGTGCCTGCCCCGCCAGGTGACGCACTTCCATGCCGATTTCGCCCTTTTCATCGATGGCAAGCAGTTCAATTTCGACCAGCCTCAGTTTGTCTCGAACGACGATGACCTGATCGCTGCCGATGTGCACATCCATCCCGAGCGCTACACGGTCGTCCATGTGCATTACACGAACACGACGTGGGCCCGCTTTTTCCAGACGATGGGGTTCGACTTCAAGGACGAATCCATGCCTGGCATTACGGCGGCGCAGACGTGTCTCGCAATGCCGGACGGTACAAAGCTCTGTAACAACGACAAGGACACCTTCAAGTTCTTCGTGAACGGCGTACAGGTGAAGGGCATCGCGGGAACGGACATCGCTGACCTCGACCGCGTGCTTATCAGCTACGGCCCAGAGACGCCGGCAGCGGTCCAGCAGTCACAGGTGACGAAGGTGAGCGACCAGGCGTGCATCCCGGATGAGCGGTGCAAAGACCGTATCCCGCCGAACGAGCCACCGGAGCAATGCTCACTGAGCAACAGCGCGGCGTGCGCGGTGACTGGCTCATGAGCCGCCGTGCGCCGGCGAAACGCCGCCCTGCATCAGCCCAGGCGGATTCGGCTCCACCGAGGTTCTCGCAGCGGCTCCTATCGCGGCCGGTACTGACCACGGTTGCCGTTGTGCTTGCCATTGGTTGCGGCGTCCTCGGCTACCTCGTTGCCGCGGGAAAGTTCGGTGACAACACAAAGTATCTCTCGATCACGTCGTGCACCATTGGCGCTCCGGGTTGTGTTGCGCGCGCCCCTGCGAACATCCATGCCGACTTCGCCGTCTTCATCAATGGCGAACAGGTGAACTTCGACCAATCTCAGTATGCGGCGAAGCCAGATGCCGATTCCGGGTTCGATGCAGGCGGGAAGACCATCGTGGCGCACAAGCAACTCACGACCTGGGACTCGTTCTTCCGGTCGGTTGGCATGCAGTTGAGCGATTCGACCGTGCCCGGCGGGAGCATCGAAAACACCTGCCTGGCGATGCCGGGTGGCGCAAAGTACTGCCAGGACGCGACCCACGCTTTCAAGTTCTACGTAAACGGCGTGAAGGTGGACGGGATCGATAACACGAACATCAATGACCTCGACGGGGTGCTGATCAGCTACGGGACGGAAAAGCCCGAGCAAGTGGTCGCGAACCAGCTACCGAAACTCACAGCGCAAGCCTGCCAGCTTTCCAACCGGTGCGCGGCGCCAGCGGCTGCCGGCGGCTAAGAAGGTTCGCTGCCGAGCATGCGGCCCAACAGTTCGAGCGGGAATGGCGGCTGCGCCAGGGGCCTGATAGCGATTTGGAGGAGCAGCAACGGGCTGTCATCGCCGGCGGTACGGTTTGTATGGAGTTCGCCGCAGCCGTTGCAGCGATGGATCAGCACCCACTCTCCGCCCTTGCGCACCGTGATGGCGATCGGTTCCATCGAGGCGAGGCAGTCAGATGCGCGGTCGCCGGGCTCGATGTCGACGTGGCGGCTCCAGAGGCAGTGCGGACAATGGTTGCGATGCTCCGTGCCCGGAGCGGCGGCATCGACTTCCGCATGGCAATGGACGCACCGCCACGAAGCGGGGCCGCGAGCATCGCGGGTCAACGGTCTGCTGCGGGCAGCACGTGGCTGACGGCTCATTTCAGGCGCTTTCCCATGACGTAGAACGGCTGGCCTCCCGGTGCGAACAACATCTCGACGATCTCTTCGAACCCGAGGCGCCGGTAGAGGTTGTGCGCGAGACTGTCGGCGCGTGTGCTGAGGACGCAGATGGTCTCCGGCAGCCCTTCGAGGAGTTCGGTGATAAGACCGGAGCCAATGCCGCGGCTTTGAAAACCGGGGGCGACGGCGATCTCGACGAGCTCGTAGGCATCATCGAGCCAGCGCGCCTCGCCCTCGCGCCCCAGCCGCCGGGCCACAGCATCGTGCCAGAATTGCCCCTTCTCGCCATGATAGCCATAGGCCATGCCCACCACGTTCGGGCCGTCGATGGCAGCGAGCGCACGGAACCCGCGCCGCTTCGAGTGCGTCGTGCGCAGCCTGTCACGAACCTCCGCGCCGCGGTCAGGATCGAGGTAGGGTGGCTCGGCGAAAGCGTCACCATATACACGGACCGCCCCATCGAAGAGCGGCCCGGCAAGTGGCAGCGGCTGGATCGTCCAGCTCATCCGCGATACTGCGTCCTCCCACCGACGCGGTCCTTGTTGAGCCGCTTGTTGAGGTGGAGGCCTTCGAAGATGAATTCAACAGCGGCGGCCGTTTCCGCAGGCGTGGCGTCGGCGTTGACCTTCTGGACCGCGGCCTTCAACCCTTCGACCTGGGTGGCCAGTTCTGCATATTGCGCACTCGGCACCATATCGCCAACTTCGGCGGCAGTACCGGCCTTGAAGCGGTTCACAACGAGTTCGAGCTCACCGAGGTTGTAGACGCGATTGAACACGGCGACTACAGCGCCCTGGATGAGCTTGTCGATGATCTGGTCTTCGCGGCCATCCTCGACGGTCTCGAACTCGACCTTGCCGGCGAGTGTTGGGACAACGTAGGGCAAGTCGCTGACGCGCGGGACGACCACATCCTCGCCCGTCACGATGGCGCGGCGCAGCGCGTTCGCCAGCATGCTCTCGTAGTTGGCGATGCTCGCGCGGACGCTTACGCCGGAGCGCTGGTTGACGTCCGGGCTGCGGCGCGCGAGCCGGCTGATTTCGGCGATGATCTCCTTCATGTAGGCCGGGACGATGACATTGAAGTCGGCCGGCACGGGGTGGTGCTCCGCCTCCATGATGTCTATCTCGTGCTCGATGCGCGCCGGGTAGTGTGTGCGCACCTGTGCGCCGTAGCGGTCCTTGAGCGGGGTGATGATGCGGCCGCGGTTGGTGTAGTCCTCCGGGTTCGCGCTGGCTACGACGAAGACATCAAGCGGCATGCGGATGCGATATCCGCGAATCTGGACATCGCGCTCTTCCATGATGTTGAGCAGGCCGACCTGGATGCGCTCGGCGAGGTCTGGAAGCTCGTTGATGCAGAAGATGCCGCGGTTCGTCCGCGGGATGAGCCCGTAGTGGATGGTGAGCTCATCAGAAAGGTAGCGGCCTTCGGCAACTTTGATCGGGTCAACTTCGCCGATCAGGTCGGCGATGGTGATGTCCGGTGTAGCGAGCTTCTCGCCATAGCGGCGGTCCCGCGGGAGCCACTCGATCGGTGCGTTGTCCCCCTGTTCGGCCACCAGGTCGCGCCCCTGCTGCGTGATCGGGTCGTACGGGTCTTCGGGGATCTCACAGCCCTGGAGGACCGGGATCTCATCATCGAGGAGGGATGTGAGCGAGCGGATGATGCGCGACTTCGCCTGGCCGCGCTCGCCGAGGAAGATGATGTCCTGGCCCGCGAGAATGGCATTGACGATGTGCGGGATGACGGTCTCCTCGTAGCCGAAGACGCCGGGGAACAAATCCTCGCCCTCACGGATCTTCGAAATCAGGTTCTTACGGAGTTCATCGCGGACGGGAAGCACCTTGTATCCCGAACTCTTGAGTTCGCCGACTGTCCGTGGACGTTCTGGGTTAGTCACTCCTGGGCACTCCTCCTCCCCGGGCCCATCAAGGGGCGACGGGGCCGCCGTGCACAGGGCGACGGCGCCATGTCATGGGCTGCTACGCCCTGTGTAGGCCGCGTGCGGCTTGTGTTTTCGATCATAGGGGGGCGGCGAAGGGTGTCAACCGACCGCAAAAAGGGCCGGGCCGAATGCTAACGCACGGAGGCTCCCGGCTCCGGCGCGTCCGCGAGCCGCCGCTCGATTGCCGCCAGCGCTTCGGGGCGATTCACGTTCACGAAGCTATCCAGCCCGGGGTCCGCGCTACGCAGTTCTTGTTCCTCAACAACACACACGTCGAGACGGTGGAAGGCGTCCGACATCTTGCGACGGCCCTCGGCAACACGGCGTTCGAACGCCTCGATGCACCTGTCCCGCCGATAGACGGCACCGAGGGGTTGCAGGAAACCACCGACGCGCGGACAGACCACGTCGTACCCGCCCGCGAGGGACGCAAGCAGGGTTACGAGTTGAGGCTGCAGCAGCGGCATATCGCATGATGCCGCAAAACACGAACCGTGCGCCGCCACCGCGAGCCCATACACGAGCCCCGCGAGCGGGCCTTGCCCGGGGATGACGTCTTCGACGACGCGAAATGGCAGGGGCTGCACGAGCGATGGAAGATCCTGGTCCGGCCTGGTCACAACGACAAGATCTTCACACACCACGGCCAGGGCCGATAGGACCCATTCCAGCATCGAGCGGCCCGCCAGCACGGCCGACGCCTTGTCGGCGCCGAACCGCGTGCTCTGGCCACCCGCGAGCACAATCCCGGTCATCGGGGCGCGGCTTTCACTATTCGTCACCGCCTGATCCTGCCAGCCTCCGAATGCAGCGCGCAATGCCCGTGTGGAGACACTCGTGCCGCTGGGGTACCGTGGGGGAGACGCGGCTGGAGACGCCGGCGTCAGGGAGGTTCAGTGTTCCGACGTAGGCCCCGCATCACCGAAGAGATCTACGGGCGGCTCATGACCTCCTTTGGCCGCGTCGTCGCTGCAGACCCGCTGGTCGCCGGGCCCGCGACCGCACTCGCGGACCGCGTCTGCGCCGAGGAGCCGAGCCTCGCCTCCTCCGTCGATGCCGCGATGTATCCCGGTGCGGCCCATCACCACGTCCAGCTGCTTGCCGGGGCGTGGATCCTTGCGAATGACGGCGCCACGCCCGCGCACACCGCGGAAGTGTTCGAAGAGGCAGTCGCGTGGAAGTTCGAACCGCTGGCAAAGGGCGCCGGCGCGATCGCGCGACTCACCTCGGCCCTGGCAAAGGGTGAAGGCGAACGCGACTCGCGCCTCGACAGCCTCGAATGATGGGGCTGGAGCACCCGGGGAGCCCTTACACCTTCAGGTGTAACGCCTCGCGTACTTTCTCCGCTGGCGAATCGGCGTCGACTCCGTCGGCCTTAAGATGCTGCGGAAAATCCTCGTCATGGTGGTTTTCCGTCCACGCCAGGAAGAACCCGTCGGGCGTCTTCAACATCGCGAGATCCATACCCTCGGGCGCGTGCCGTTCTGCTTCGGCGAACAACTCGTTGACCGCCATCGTCAGGTGCGCCAGGCGGTGATCGTGAAACGACGTATGGTCGCGCGACTCGAGCAGCAGATCCTTCGTGACGAACTGGCTGTCCGCGTTGGCCCTGTAACAGCGGACGCGGTCGCCAACCTGCGACCACGCGTACCCGCTTCGCGATGGCATCATTGTCTGGCGTTCACTCATATCGATTCCTCCGATCGTGGGTGGTCGGCCGGCAAGATAGGCCCGGCAGACGCAGCTTAGCCGCTGGGCCCGTCGCAGAAGCCGAAACGCACAGAGCGGTGATCTAACGGTTCCATCGCAGTGGCGGCCGCCGCCACACAACCCGCACGGAAATAGACATTGCCAGTCGCGGTCATGACAGGCCATGATGACGGCGCTGCGGCATCCCGGAGGAGACTCCCATGGCGGACTATGCGATCGGCAAGATTTGCTACATCGAAATCCCGGCGGTCAACGTTGCCCGGTCCGCCGGGTTTTACGAGACGTGCTTCGGCTGGGAGATGCGCACCCGCGCGGACGGTTCAAGAGCATTCGACGACACCGTCCACCAGGTGAGCGGCACGTTCGTCACGGGCAGGCCACCCGCCCACGAGCCGGGACTCGTCGTCCATATCATGGTGGCGGACATCAAAGCCGTCATCGTCGCGATTGAGGCGAACGGGGGTGTGATTGTCCAACCGGTCGATCCCACCTCGCCCGAGGTGTACGCGCTCTTCCGGGACCCGGCTGGCAACGTGTTCGGCATCTACGAGGAGCGGACGCTGGCCGGCCGAGCCTGACTCGCTCGAACCGTTAATGGCCTGTTCATCGGTATCGGCGAAAATGGCGGCATGACGTTGACAATCGAATCTCGCGTACTTGAAGTAGAAGTCGCACACAACGTCCGCCACCTGGGCGGCTACACCACCGCGAGCGGGCGCAGCACGAGTTCGCACATCATCCGCTCCGCGGGCCTGCACCGCCTCACATCGAACGGCATGGCTGTGCTGGCGGAGCGCGGCGTCACGACCGTCGTCGACCTCCGTTCGAAGGCCGAGCGTGAACGCGACCAGACGCCGCCGCTCGGCCACGTGGGGATCGCTTCCATCGGTGCACCGGTGTTCGATGTCGATGCTTCCCCTGAGGGGCTGGGCAAGGATTTCGCCGGGTACGCGCCGGTCTATCGTTCAATGCTGGACACGGGGCGCGACGCATACCGCACGCTGTTCCAAACGATCGCCGTGGCTCCTGGCGGCGTCCTGTTCCACTGCTCGGCCGGGAAGGACCGCACAGGCATCGCGAGCGCCCTCTTACTCGGCCTGGCGGGCGTGCCGGAAGATATCATCGTGCAGGACTACTCGCTCTCCGAGGCGCTGCTGGCCCCGCTGCTCCCGGATTGGCTGCCACGCATCCGGGAACGGGGTCTGACCGAGGCGCAGGCGCGCGGAATGCTCGCATCGCGGCCGGATGCAATGGAACACACATTGCTGCACATCGCGGACAGGTGGGGCGGCCCGGAAGGCTACATGCGCAACATTGGTATGCCCCAATCGCTCATCGACGAGCTACGGGCCCGGCTGATCGAATAACCACCCGGGCCAGAAACTCATCCGATCGTGGCGATTCCTATCCGACGGCGACTGCTGTCGCTGTACCGGTTTCGATCCCTACGCCTTCGAGGAGATGGTGGATGGCGCGCATGTTGGTGATGATGCGGCCGGCCTCCTCCTGCACCGCCTGCTTGCCATCGCAGAGGGCCTCGGCGGGGTTCGAGTGGATGTCGAATTCGATGCCATGAGCGCCCGCAGCGATGAACCCGTAGGCGACACGTTCGACGAGCTTGCGGTCGCCCGAACTGTGGCTCGGGTCGGCGATGAGCGGCAGGTGGGACTTCGAGCGCACGAGCGGGACCATGCCGATATCGGCGCCGAAGCGAGTGGCGGTTTCGAAGCTCTTGATGCCGCGGTAGCAGAGGATGACGTTGCGGTTGCCGCCCGGTGTGATGTGTCCGCTGCGGTCGAGGCCGGACATGATAAAGGCAGCCCCGGAAAGCCACTCGTTCATGTCGTTTCCGAGACCATGCTTGAGCACGACGGGCACATCGATCTTCGAGAGTTCTTCGAGGAGCGGGGAGTATTGCGCGCTGCGGGCGCCAACCTGGATTGCGTCGACGCCGGCACGCAGGAACGCGTCGAGATGGCGAAGGTCGATCAACTCGCTGACGATGGGGAGGCCGGTCTCCGCCTTCATAGCCCGGGCAATTTCGAGGCCGCGGTCGATGGCGAGTCCGCGATAGTCGTAGGGGCTGGTGCGGGACTTATCGACGAAGGCGCGAAGGATGTCGCAACCGGCATCGCGGGCCATGCGCGCGGACGCCAGGGACTGTTCTTCGGTCTCGATGGCGCAGGGGCCGCCGAAGACCGTGAGGTTATCGCCGCCCACGGGCACCGTACCGACGCGCACAACGGTGTCATCGTGATGGAAGTTGCGGCTGGCATCCTTGTACTTTTCGGTGATACGGATGACCTTATCGACGCCCGGCATTTCGAGGATGCGGTCTTCATCGACAATAGAGGCGATGCCTTTGACACCGATGACGGTGGTATCGCTGACGATCGTTTCGCAGAGGAGGCCGTAATCGCTGGTGATGCGGTCGACGACACGGCCGACCTGTTCGGACGTGGCCCCCGGGGCCATGTGAATAATCATGTAGGAAGCTCCGTTATGTTGGGGCGATTGTCTGATGGGCGGGAGTTACGGGCGAGGGGCGTCACCGTGCCACGCAACTACGAGAAGACTGCCACAAGCACCGCGGCCACCATCGCAGTGACCATCATGCCGAGCGTGACGCAGCCGTTGCAGCCTGTATTGAAACCCGAGTTTCCGAACGGGCCGCCCGCGCCAAAGCGGCCAGCGTCGCGCTGGGCGCGCAGGTCGTCGAGATCCGGGGGACGCGACGCGGACACGGGGCCTACGGCTCGAACGAGCCATTGGCAGGGCCACGGGCGCCGGCAAAGGCGAACCCGAGGGTTGCGAGCGCCCCACGCACAGCAGTGGCTTCGCCCGGTAACGCGCTACCGGTGAGGACGCGCTGCGCTGCCCGGTCTAGCTGGTCGAGCGCCCCGGGCGTATCGAAGTCGTCGTCAAGGCGGGCCGTGACAGCAGCGGCGACGGCGGAGTCACCGGCGGAATCGCCTTCGGCCGTCGCGGCGGAGCGCAGGCGCTCGTAACGGTCTGTCAGCTTCGCGAGGTCGTCGTGGTGGTAGTCGGCGTCAGCACGGTAATGCGTCGATAGCAGGTAGAGGCGCAGATGGTCCGGGTCGACATCTTGCATGAGGTTTCGGGCGAGGACGAGGTTCCCGAGCGACTTGCTCATCTTCACGCCTTCGAGCTGGAGCATTCCGTTGTGCATCCAGAAGCCACAGAACGGGACTGCACCGGTGCATGATTCGGCCTGGGCGATCTCGTTCTCGTGGTGCGGGAAGATGAGGTCGCGGCCGCCGCCGTGGATATCAATCTGGTCGCCAAGGTGGGTCATGATCATGGCGGTGCACTCGATGCTCCAGCCGGGGCGTCCCGGGCCCCAAGGGCTGTCCCAGCTTGGGTCGCCGGGGTCGACCTGTTGCCAGAGGAGGAAATCGAGCGGGCCACGCTTCTTGTGTTCGCGCTTGGACTCAGGGTTCTCGCGGCTCGCGAGTTCGGCAATGGACACGCCGTTCAGGCGGCCGTAGCGTTCGAAGCTCTCGGCTTCGAAGAAGACATCGCCATCCGCGACGTAGCCGTGGCCTTCTTCGACGATGCGCGCGGTGCATTCGATGATCTGTTCGATGTGGTCGGTGGCGCGGGGGTAGGCGGTGGGGCGAAGGACGTTCAGCCTGTCGAGG
>JAFKFP010000117.1 GCA_017308185.1 bacterium
GCGACGGGTGGATGTAGGGGCCCTTTTTCGTCGATCGTGACATTGCTTACTCCTACTTCGTCCGCCGGCGAGCGATGAACTTGTCGGTGCGCTTGTTGTTGCGGGTGCGGTAACCCAGCGTTGGCTTGCCCCACGGAGTCTTCGGGCCGGGCATGCCGACGGGGGCACGGCCTTCGCCACCGCCGTGCGGATGGTCGCGAGGGTTCATGACCGCGCCGCGGACGTGCGGGCGGCGGCCACGGTGGCGCGTGCGGCCGGCCTTGCCGAGCTTGACGAGCGAATGCTCCTGGTTGCCCACTGAGCCAACGGTGGCCGAGCATTCGATGCGGACGCGCCGCATTTCGCCGCTCGGCAGGCGCAGGAGTGCGTACTCGCCTTCCTTCGCCATGAGCTGCGCGGAGCCACCAGCGCTGCGGACCATCTGGCCGCCGCGCCCGGGCGTCAGTTCGATGTTGTGCACCTGTGTGCCGGTCGGCATCGAACCGAGCGGGAGCGTGTTGCCCACACGCACTTCAGCTTCGGGGCCGCTCACCACGTTCGAGCCGACGATGAGGCCGTTCGGCGCGAGGATGTAGCGCTTCTCGCCATCGATGTATTGGAGCAGCGCGATGCGCGCCGTGCGGTTCGGGTCGTACTCAATCGCCACGACTTTCGCCGGGACGCCGGCTTTATCGCGCTTCCAATCGATGATGCGATAGAGGCGCTTGGCCCCTCCGCCGCGGAAGCGGACAGTCGTGCGGCCCTGGTTGTTGCGGCCGCCGGTGCGCTTCTTGAGCGAAATGGTGAGCGACTTCTCGGGCCGCTTCTTCGTGATCTCGGTGAACGCCTGACCGCTCGCGTCGCGCCGGCCAGGGGAGGTGGGCTTGAACTGCTTGATAGGCATGGTTTAGACCCCCTCCAAAATTTCGATCTTTTCGCCGGCGGCGATTGTGACGATGGCCTTTTTCCAGTCGGGCATCTTTGTGATGCGCCGGCCAAAGCGCTTCGCCTTGCCCTTCACCAGTACCGTGTTCACTTCGCGGACGTGCACATCGAACGCAAGCTCGACTGCTTCCTTCACCTGGTTCTTGTTCGCCCGCACATCGACTTCGAACACGTACTTGTCGAGCTGCGTCAGCTGCGTCGACTTCTCCGTGATGATTGGGCGCAGGAGCACGCCGTATGGGTGGATTTCCTTCGGCATTAGACGGCCTCCGCCCGGCGGCCGCGCGCCGGCTTCAGGTTTTCGCCGCCCCAGAGCGCCTCACACTTGCGGACGGCGTCTTCGGTCATCACGAGGTAGTGGGCGTTCACCAGGTCGACGATGTTCAGGTTCTGTGCGGGCAGCGCCACGAGCCGGTCGACGTTGCGAGCGGCGCGTACGAGCGTTGCATCGTGGTCGCCACTAACGACGAGCGTTCGGCGGTCAGCCCCGATGGCATCGAGCGCGGCCTGCACGTGCTTCGTTTTTGGTTCCGAAGGCGCCAAACCTTCAACCACGCGCAAAGTGCCCTTCGCGGCATGGTCGCTGAGCGCCGAGCGCAGCGCGAGACGGCGCATCTGGCGCGGCAGGTCCTTGCGGAAGCTGTGAGGATGCGGCCCGTGGGCCACACCGCCACCGACCTGGTGCGATGCGCGAATGGCGCCCTGGCGTGAGCGGCCGACGCCTTTCTGGCGGCGAATCTTCACCGTCGAACCGCGGACGTCGCCGCGGCCAAGGGTGTTCGCGTTCCCGGACCGGCGGTTTGCCATCTGTGTGACGTAGGCCTGATGGACGACGGAGCGGTTCGGCACGATGCCGAACACTTCATCGGCGGCATCAATGTCGCGCAACGTCTTGCCGGAGGTATCGACAACAGACAGTTTCATTTGGCGACCTTCCTTGCCTTGCGGATTCGGACGAGGCCACCAATGGGGCCGGGCACCGAGCCGGCGACAAAGATGACGTTGCGGTCATCGTTGCGCCCGGCAATCTCGAGGTTCCGGACCGTTGTCTGTACCGCGCCCATGTGGCCCGCCATGCGGGTGCCTTTGAGCACGCGGCCCGGAGTGGTGCCCGAACCGATCGAACCCGGAGCGCGGTGACGGTCGCTCTGGCCGTGTGTTTTTGGTCCGCCCTTGAAGTTGTGACGCTTCACGCCACCCTGGAACCCGCGGCCCTTGGATGTAGCTGTGACATCCACGAGCCCGCCCGTCTCGAAGAGCTCGGCTCCGATACGGTCGCCCAGTGTGTAGGCGCCCGCATCATCCGTCCGAAACTCCGCGAGGTGGCGCAGCTTGAGGTTGCCGGCGGCACGAAGGTGGCCGGCTTCGGGCCTGTTCAGTTTGCGGTCGTCCTGGTAGCCGACCTGGACGGCCGTGTAGCCGTTGCGCTCCGGGGTGCGGATATCGGTGACGAAACACGGGCCCACTTCGAGCGCCGTGGCGCCGCGGAGACGCCCCCTGTCATCGAACACCTGCAGTGTGCCCAGTTTGCGGCCGAGAATTCCTTCGATGGTCATGGCTTACAGCTTGATCTCGATGTCCACGCCGCTGGGCAATTGGAGCCGCATCAACGTGTCAACGGTTTTGGAGGTCGGTTCCATGATGTCGATAAGCCGCTTATGCGTGCGGATCTCGAACTGCTCGCGCGAGTCCTTGTAGATGTGCGGGCTGCGAATCACGCAATACTTATCGATGGAAGTCGGAAGCGGAACGGGGCCCGCCACGGCAGCACCAGTCCGTTCGGCGGCCTCGACAATTTGCCGGGCCGACTGGTCGAGCAGACGGTGGTCATATGCCTTCAACTTGATGCGTATCTGTTGGCGAGCCATGGTACGGTCCCCGATTCCTGTCGTTATGCGTTGATTTTGGTGACGACGCCGGCGCCGACGGTGCGGCCACCTTCGCGGATGGCGAAGCGCAGCCCTTCTTCGACGGCAATCGGCTGGATGAGCTCAACTTCCATCTGGATGTTGTCCCCGGGCATCACCATCTCCACACCTTCCGGCAGGCTGATGGAACCCGTCACGTCCGTCGTCCCCACATAGAACTGCGGACGATACCCGTTGAAGAACGGCGTGTGCCGCCCGCCCTCTTCCTTCGACAGTACGTATACCTGCGAACTGAACTTCGTGTGCGGCTTGATTGACCCCGGCTTCGCCAGCACCTGGCCGCGCTGCACGTCATCGCGCTCAATGCCGCGCAACAGGCAGCCCACGTTGTCACCTGCCTGCCCTTCGTCCAACAGCTTCTTGAACA
>JAFKFP010000174.1 GCA_017308185.1 bacterium
AACAGCAGCGTGTTGCGATCGCCGCTATGCTGCCACACGAGCCGCGTGTCTGGCTGCTCGACGAGCCCACGCGGGGGGCCGACGCCTCGGCCCGAGGCTGGCTCGCGGCACGCCTACGCGCGCATGCGGAGGCCGGCGGCGCTGCCATCGTGGCGACGCACGACATGGAGTCGGCTGCGACCTACGCGACACGGGTCGTGGGGCTCGACGCGGGAGCAGTACGCTTCGACCTCCCTGCCAGGACGGCGTTCGGCCGCGGCGGCCCTTGTGAGACGCAAACGGCCCAGATCGTGGACGGCGCAATCACACCAGCCGAGGTAACACGATGAGCGTGTGGCGGCGTCGCGCGTTTTCGCTAGCGCTCGGCACGGTGTGCATCATGGCACTCGCGGCGTATGCCGTCCCGGCGGCCTATGCGGACGGCAGTGCCGGCGTTGTGGTGGAGCACGGCGATGGTTCAATCGATACCTACTGTGTGGCATTCCAGGGGGACTCGATCAGTGCCTCTGAATTGCTCGCGAAGGCAGGCATCCCCGACGTTCAATGGAACGGTTCGGTCTGCGCGATCGGCAGCGACCCGGCGGAGGGGTGTTTCCAGCCACATGACTATGCGTCGTGTTATTGCAAGAGCTACCCGCCGACGAATACGTATTGGGCGTTCTTCACGCAACGCTCGGACCAGGGATGGATCTATTCACCGCTGGGCATCCAATCGGCGGCCGCGCACAACGGCGACCTGCAGGCCTGGCGGTGGGGCGTGGGCGGGCCAAACAGCGCGCCGCCACCCCCGGCGATGACGTTCGCACAGGTGTGTGCTGCGCCGCCGCCGGCCACGCCGACGGCTGTGCCGCCAACAGTTACTCCCGTTGCGCCGACTGTTGTGCCGATCTCCACATCGACGCCTTTAACGACGGCGGCGCCCATGACGAGTGGGCCCACATCCCCGGCTGCGGGCACTGCTACAACCGGCCCAGGCACAGCCGCAACAGTGACCGCAACCACGAGCGTGACGATCACGAACCATGGCTCAGTGACTGCAACCCCGGCACCGGCGCCCAGCCATAATGGTGACGGCGGCAGCGGGGCAGCAAGCCTTGCAGCGTTCGGCGGTGTGGCCGCGCTGATGCTGGCCGCGATCGCTGGCGCCGTGGTGTACAGGAGGCGGCATGGCCAGTGAACCCGCGGCACGAAGCACGAGTGCGCTCTCGTTGCCCTCACTGACGACGGTTACGTTTGTGGCGCTGAACGTGCTCGGAATCGTCGCGTACCTGTTCCCGTTCTTCTCGGCACACTTCGGCAGCAAGGACTCTAACTGGTTCGACCATATCACCGATGCGCCACTCCTCTTCGCTGCGGTGGCCGCACTGTGCATGGTGCTGGTTGTTGCCGACCTCACGAACGGTGCGCTCAACAGCAAGTCGTTTGCGGTGCTCGCTGTGCTCTCTGCACTGGCGGCGGTGCTCCGGACAATCACGCTTCCCGCGGGCGCGAACCTCTACTTCTTCCTCGTGATCCTGGGTGCCTACGCGTTTGGACCGCGGCTCGGGTTCCTGCTGGGCGCCCTGTCCTTCTTCCTGAGCGCAGTCGTGACGGGCGGCATCGGGCCGTGGCTGCCGTTCCAGATGTTCGCCGCTGCGTGGATGGGGCTCACAGCAGGAGGGCTGCGGCCGGTCGCGCAAGCGATGCGCATCCGCGGCCGCAGCGAAGTGGCGCTGATTGTTGTCCTCGGGGTCGCCTGGGGCTTCCTGTACGGCGCGATCACGAACCTGTGGAGTTGGCCGTTCCTGGTGGTGGGGCCGGACATTTCGTATCAGCCGGGACTGGGAGTGGCAGAGACACTGCGGCGCTACTGGAACTACTACCTGCTCACGAGTCTTGGGTGGGACCTTCTCCGCAGCGTGTGCAACGCGGTCGTGATTGCGTTGCTCGGGGCGCCGCTGTTGCGCGCGCTGTTGCGGTTCAAGGATCGGTTCAGCTGGGAATCGAGCGGGTAGAGCAGCCTCACGCTGCCGGCTAGCCGGTTTCAAGATGCGAGGGAGGCGAGGGTGAGGCGCGCTCGTGCCAACGTGCTTGCACCCATGCGCGTGTGCGTGGCCACCAGCGGTCGATCTGCCAGGCTATCCAGAGCCCGACGAGGCAGACTACGGCGCCCGTAATCGTATCGAAGATGAAATGGTTGCCAGTCATCACCACCGAGAAGAACATCGCGACCGGCCAGACGAGTCCGAACGCCTTCAGCCACCAATGGCGCCCAACCCAGAAGACAGCGAGTCCGATGAGCATCGACCATCCGAAGTGGAGGCTGGGGACGGACGCGAACTCATTCACGAACGCCTTCGTCTCCTGGGCGTCGTAGCCGAGTTTATCGAAGACGGCCATGGTATCGATGAAGCCGCCGAATGGAATGAGCCGGGGTGGGGCCACCGGATAGAGCCAGTAGACAATGACGCCAATTGCCCCCGAAGCCAGGAACGCGTTGCGCATGAGGATGTAGGTGTGCCGGTGCCATACCCAAAGCCAGATGGCGAATACGATAATCAGCGGCATGTGCCCCCAGAAGTAGATCCAATTCATGATCTTGATGACCCAATAATGATCGATGATCCACCCCTGCATGGTCAGTTCCCAGTAGAAGCCGAGGTTTTGCTCGAGCTTGATGATATCGAATCCGCGGATCACGGCATCGCCGACGCGGCTGACGACGGAGCCGCGAATGACGAAGTAGACAAGAAACGAGAGGACTACCACAACAACTTCGTGGAGGCCGTACTTTTCGGATAAACGCCAGGCGCGGTGAAGCGCTCCTTCGGGACGGCCGGCATCTGAAGGCCGTGGTGATTCGCCATCAACCGCTGGCATCTGCCGGACAACCTCCCCGGGCACGTGGCGAGCGCGCCGCTTTGCCCGGTGGATCAAGGCGCGGCTACACTCAGGCTTGCTCGCACCGTAGCAAACTTCATTCGAGGGGGACACCGTCAATGGATGTACGCGTCATTACTGGAGATATCGCAACCACAAAGGCGGACGCCATTGTGGTCAACCTGTTCGAAGGGGTCACGAGCCCGGGCGGTGCGACGGGCGCAGTCGATCGTGCGCTCGGCGGCCTCATCTCGCGCGTTATCGCACAGGGCGATATCAGGGGGAAGCGCGGCGAACTCGTGCTGCTGCATGCGCCGGCGGGCGCCGCTGCACCACGGGTGCTCGTGGCGGGACTCGGAAAATCAACCGAATTCGATGTGAACGCGGTGCGTGACATTTCAGCGAACGTGATACGGCGACTCCGCCAACCGGGGATCCGCTCGATTGCGACCATCACGCACGGCGCGGGGATTGGCGGGCTCGACCTCGAGGCCTGCACTCGAGCACTCGCCGAAGGCGCATTGCTTGGGGACTACCGCTTCCTTCGCCACAAGAAGGAGGACCCGGAGCGCGCGGAGATGGAGTCACTGACCATCGTCGAGCAGGATGGATCGCGTATTACGCGGATGTCGGAGGCGGCCCACACGGGGATTGTCGTAGCTGAGGCGGCTAACCTGGCGCGAGACCTCGCGAACGAGCCGTCGAACCACCTTACGCCTACGCGTCTCGCCGAGGCCGCACAACGGCTCGCGCGGGAGAGCGGCCTCGAATGCGAGATTCTTGACGCGGCCGCGATCGCCGCAAAAGGCATGGGCTCGCTTATGTCTGTCGCGCGGGGGAGCCACGAGCCGGCGAAGCTCGTGCGGCTGAGCTACCGCGGCGGCAGCGGCGATGGCTACGACCTCGCACTTGTTGGGAAGGGCATTACGTTCGACACGGGCGGCATCAGCATCAAGCCGGCGGCGAACATGGAGGCGATGAAGGCAGACATGACGGGCGCCGCCTCGGTGATCGCGGCCATGGGAGCCATCGCGCGGCTTAAGCCGAAAGTGAATGTTGTGGCCATCGCCCCATGTACCGAGAACATGCCGGGAGGGGGAGCGAGCAAACCAGGCGACGTAGTGACTGCGATGAACGGACGGACGATCGAGATTATCAACACCGATGCCGAAGGGCGCCTCGTACTCGCGGACGCACTGTGCTGGGCGGTCGAACTGGGCGCGAAAGCGATCGTCGATGTGGCGACGCTGACTGGCGCCGCTACGACAATCATGGGCGATGCAGGCTTTCCCATAATGACAAACGACGACGCATTCTGTGCGAAGCTCGAGGCCGCCGCGGCAGCCGCGGGAGAGAAGACGTGGCGGCTGCCTATGTGGAAAGAGTACGACGACTACATCAAGAGCGATGTGGCAGACCAGAAGAACACGGGCACGAAGGGCGCCGGCACTATCGTGGGGGCGAAGTTCCTGGAACCGTTTGTGGACGGCCGGCCATGGGTGCACATGGATATCGCGTGCGTGGACATGCTCCCAGCAGAGAACGGGTGGATCTCGAAGGGCGCGAGTGGATACAGCGTGCGGCCGATGATCAACCTCGCGATGGCACTGGGGGACACGACGGCGCGGTAACCGACGGGTAAACCATACGGGCTACCTATGAGGCATCTGCGTGGCTCGGGTTGCAGAATACGGATAGGCCCGGTGCGCGTGCGCTGCTCTTGCGGGCCTACACGTGGGAGGACGCGGTGCCCGAGAAGCGCATTGTGCTGTTCATGAGTGTGAGTGTGATGCTCGTGATCCTGCTCGCGGGATGCAAGAGCCGCGAGGAGCGGATTGAGCTGCCCGCCTCGACTACCGCAGCGAATTTCGCCACCAACGCAGCTCGCTCACCCTCGGTGAAGCCGCCAACTGCGACAGCATCTCCTACGGGCCCGGCAGCCGCCGAGCACACTACTGCGACGTCCGAGGCGCAGGCGACCGAGAGCAGTGTCGCTGGGACGCCGACGGTGGCGCGCTTGCAGTCGCCCACCGCGACACCGACGCCAGCGAGCTTCGGGCCACCGCGCGATGGGCTCGCGGTGGTGACATTCGATGAGCGCGGACGGACAGCCCTGCTTCATTCCGGAGACAGGCTCGTGCTCACATTGGGGGATGGCTACGTCTGGCATCTCCGAGTGAGCGGTGTCGAAGTGCTCGTACCTCTCGCGACCAGCATGCTTCCTCCAGGGACGCAGGCCGTATTCCAGGCACGCAAGGCAGGCAAGGCGATCGTTGGCGCCACGGGAGAGCCTGTTTGCCGTCCCGGCTGGACCAACTGCAACAGCACGATCGTGCAGTTCGAACTCACCGTTATTGTGACCGACTGACGAGCACTGACGCGAGTGAAGCCGGACACTTGACGGGGCGCGCGGAATTCCTCAAACGGTGCGTCGAGTCGGTCACCAACCGGCCGGCTGGACGGCGAAACGCCTCAGTGCCTGAAGTGCCGAGTCCCTGTTAGCACCATCGCGACGCCGTACTGATTGCAGCAGTCGATGCCGTCCTGGTCTCGCAGCGAACCGCCCGGGTGGACAATCGCCGCCACGCCCGCCTTGCACGCGTTTTCGATGGAGTCGCCCCACGCGAACGGGAAAAACGCGTCGCTGGCGAGGGCCGCGCCCGCCACTTCGTCGCCGGCCTTTTCCATGGCGATTTCAACGCTCTTCACGCGGTTCGGCTGGCCGCTCCCCATGCCGAGCAGGCGCCCGTCCCTGGCCACAGTGATGGCGTTGCTCTTCACGTGCTTGACGCAGCGCCAGGCGAACTTGAGATCGTCAAGCTCCTGCGGCGTTGGCTGGCGCTCTGTCACCACTTTGAAGTCGATATCCTCCGGTGTGCGGTCGTCTGCGTCCTGGGCGAGCCATCCACCACCTATCTGCCGGAGTACGCGCCCGCCCGCTTTCCTGGGCTGCGCTTCGAGGATGCGGAGGTCCTTCGACTTGCCTTTGAGCACCCTCAGCCCGCCTTCGGTATAGGAAGGCGCGATCACGATCTCGTAGAACATTCGCGATTCGCCATCGTTTGGGTTGCGGAACTCGCGCAGTTCACGGGCGAGCAACTCGTCGACGGGCCGGTTGAACGCGACGATGCCACCGAAGGCGCTCGTGGCATCCGCTCGCACCGCGAGGCGGTAAGCCTCCAGCATGTCTTCGCGAGTGGCTACACCGCATGGATTGGTGTGCTTCACAACAACGCAGGTGGGCCCGGCGAAGTCGTTGACGGCATTCCAGGCGGCATCGGCGTCGAGATAGTTGTTGTAGCTCATCTCCTTGCCGTGATGCTGAACAGCGGTCGCAATGCCGCCCCGGCCGTGCTCGGCAAGCGAGCGGTCCAGGTAGAACGCGGCGGACTGATGAGGGTTTTCGCCATATCTGAGCGAGGCGACCCGCTCCAACGGGAGGGTGAGTGCGGGCGGCGTGAGTTCATCGCTAACCTGGCCCCAGAGCCACTCGGACACCGCACTGTCGTAGCTGGCGACGTGTTGGAACGCTTTCCACGCGAGCCTGCGACGCTCGTCTGGCGAGACGCCACCGTTTTGCAGCGCGTGGAGCGTGGGCATGTAGTCGGCGGGGTCGGCGAGGACGATCACGTCGCGGTGGTTCTTGGCGGCTGCGCGGAGCATGGTAGGGCCGCCAATGTCGATGTTCTCGATGGCGTCATCGAAGCTCACTCCGCCTTCTTTCGTGACCGTGGCGTAGAAGGGGTAGAGGTTGCAGGCGACGAGGTCGATGTGGCCGATGCCGAGTTCTTCGAGTGCAGCCGTGTGAGCTGGAAGGTCGCGGCGGGCGAGGATGCCGCCATGTACGGCGGGATGGAGCGTTTTCACCCGGCCGTCGAGCATTTCGGGGAAGCCGGTGATGTCTTCGACTTTGCGGACGGAGACCCCGGAAGACTGGAGGGCAGCGAAGGTGCCGCCAGTCGATACGAGTTCCCAGCCGAGGGCCTGGAGGCCGCGTCCGAACTCATCGACTCCGGTCTTGTCGTAGACGCCGAGGATTGCGCGCATGGTGAGACTCCTTCTGTTGTGCCCAGCGCCGGGCGATCGAAAAAGGCCTCTTCGCGGCTATGCGACGAGACCTTCGGCCCAGGCGAGCGACCATGCGTTGTCAAAGCCGGGCTCCCTCGCGGTGCTCCGCGTCTCGCCAGTTACCCGGTGGAGATAGCATATCAGGGCAAGCCGCTGCTTGTAGCGTCGTGGCCCAACATTTGACGAAGCCCGTTGAGTCTGGCGGTCACGTTCTAGCTATCGGCCCACTGCTCAATGTACTCCCAGTCCAGGCCCTCAATGACTCCGAGCACCGCGAGGTCAACGACATCTTTCGAATGATATGCGATGAGCTTAAGGACAATGATGTCTTCGGGGGTTGCTACCGATAGGAGTTGGGATTCGTCCAGCTTTCGTGCCCTCCGAAGCAGCTCCTCCGGATACGGCGTCTTCGCCGATTGTAGGTCGATGGCATCGCTGGTCACGGGGTTCACCAACCGCGCGAAGTCCGGGCCAGAAGCCAGGTCGCTACCCTGCTCTTGCTCGGACACGTAGCCCCGCCGGTGCAACTCCTCGATTAGCTTCAAAACCGGACCTCTGTCTGCCCGAACGGCAAAATCAAAATCCCGAGTGATTCGCGGCTCCGCCCAGAAATTCCGCGCCTGACCGCCGATCAGGGCCGCGGCGACTCCCATTTCATCGAGGAGTGCGGCGAAATCCTGTAACCAATGCAGCGTCGCGTCACGGTCGATAGCAGCCAAGTCGCTTCGCCGATTCGTAAATTGCATCGAGATCGTCGTCGTCTCTAAGCGACCAGTTAGGCAGTCCATAATTGGCACGTGCCCAGCCAAAGCTACGGATAAGGCGCTCATTCGGCGTCAGCCGGAGGTGCTCTTCAGTTGCCGAGCGGTGGCTCTCCGCCTTGTATCGGCCAAGCCGGCGCATGTACTCCCGATCCCATTCAGTTACGCGGGCGGGTGCTGTCATGTCCCGATTGTAGCACCGTTGTGGGAGTCCGAGCGGGATTCACCCCTGAAGATGGCGCAGTCCGCCGTGCTGGTATCACCGGTTGCGGGCCATCTCCTGCATGCGCGAAAAATCGACGGTGATGAAGATGGCATCGGCTTCGGCGCAGAGTATCTCGCCAGCGTGGAGCGTGCCCCGCGCGAAGATCTTGCGGCCTTCGACGCGTTCGACCCAGCCTACGAACCGCACTTCGCGGTGCAGCGGAGTTGGGTTGCGGTACTTAATAGTGAGCGTGCCCGTCATGCCTCCGGCGCCGGTGGTCGATTGAGCCATGCCGAGCACTTCGTCGAAGGCGGCCGCGATCATGCCACCATGGACCGACGCCGGCGGGCCTTCATAGGGCGTGCCGAAGGTGGCTGTAGCCTCGACGCGGCCATCGATGATGCGGGCAGATAGTGGCGGGGACAGCGGATTCGCAGCACCGATGATGGGGCTGCTATCAAACATCCCGGTCGGGGTGCCAGCGTTCGAACTTTCGGCATAACCCCAGAGGCCGCGATGGCGGGGCGCCTGGCCAAGCCGTGCGTTGTAGGTCTCGAGTGCGGTGGCGGCCTCGTACAGGGCGGCTTCGCCGGCCTCGGTGTCGGCGAGGAGCGCGATTGTCTCACGCACAGCAGCGGCGAGCCGGTACAGGGCGGCGCGCTGGCCCTCGGGAGGGGCGTCATCGGGGAACCAGCGGGAGCCCATGGGCGTGAGGAACGTCATCTCATCATGCTTAGCCATAGATGAAGTATCCACCCAGGCGCGGTGAGGTACTACCCGGGCCTGCGCCTGCGTGCATCATCAGCGGAGCACAGATCAGCCGGACGGGGAGGGGCACTCAGGGTGATTCAACTACGATAGCTGGAGCCGCTGGCGGGTTCTTCGCGTGGTATTGCTCGGGGCTGGCGAGAAAGACGATAAGCGCCGCGGCGGCAACGTTGGCGACCGCGCCAAACAGGATGGGGACGGTGTAGCTCCCGGTCGCATCGTAGAAGAAGCCGGCGAGCGTGGGGCCGGCGAGCGAGCCGATCGCGGCGCCGGTGAACGACCATCCGATGATGCCGCTCGCGCTCTTCGTGCCGAAGAAGTCGGTGGTAAGGGCGGGAGAGAGTGCAACGAATCCGCCGTAGGAGACCCCGAAGAGGAGGGCGAAGAGCGAAAGCGACCAGAATTGTTGCGCACCCAACCAGACGAAGAGGCTGCCGGCCATTGCTGCATAGGCGGCAGCGAGCGACGCCTTGCGGCCGAACCGATCGGCGGGAGCGCCGATGAACAGGCGACCAACTGAACTTCCGATGCCAATGAAGGCGATGAGTAGCGCACCCTGGGTGGACGAGAGTCCGTGGTCCTTCGCGTAGGGGACGAGATGGACGAATGGCGTGAACAGCCCGAGACCGGCGAGCACGGCCGCAATGTACATCAACCAGAAGGGCGCGGTGCGCATCGCCTGAGGCGCTGCCATGCCACCGAGCGCGCTCGCGTGCAGTGCGTCATCTTCGCGCGCTCCGTGCGGGTTCAGGCCGCGGCGTTCGGGGGAGTTTTCGACGAGGAGTGCAGCAGGAATGCCAATCGCGAGGGAGAGGATGGCAAGCGACACGTAGGCGCCGCGCCAGCCCTGCCACGCGATCAGCCCATCGGCGATGAGCGGAAACGCCACCGTGCCGATGCCGATGCCGGTCACGGCAATGCCGGACGCCGATCCTCTTCGCTTTACGAACCAGCGTTGGACGGCGCCGATCGCGGGTACGTAGGCGAAGCCCACACCGAAACCGACGCCGAGGCTGTAGGTGAGGTACACCTGCCAGAGCGATTGGGCGACGCTGGCGAGGAGGAGACCAGCGCCGATGCAGATGATGCCCGCCGCAATCACACGGCGTGGCCCGATGCGGTCGGCCAGTGGACCGCTCACCGCGCCAAGGCCGAAGTAGATGAAGCCGGTGAGTGCGAACACGAAGGACACGTCGCCGCGGCTGGCATCGAATTGGCTCTTGAGGGCGTCGAAGAACGTGGAGAAGGTATAGGCGACACCAAACGAGACGAGCGAAACAAAGAACGCGCCGCTCACGACGACCCAGCCGTGAAAGAACCGGCCCTGTAGCGCGGTTAGCACGGGCATGCGCCCAGGTAACGCGTTGCTATCGATCCGTGACCGGTCATGGAAGCGATTCTACCGGGCTGGATGTGTGAGGGGTGTGCCGGCGGGCGTGAATGCGAGGGCCACGTGCTCGTTGCGGCCATGGCACGGAGGCGCAGGCCTGGCGAGGCGAGGCAACGGCTATTGGAACAGGGCGCCGACGCTCTGGCCGGAGTGAATCCTGCCGATGGCATCGCCGAAGAGCGGCGCGACGCTGAGCACGCGGACTTTGGGGTCCTGCTTGTGCGGGGGGAGCGGAACTGTGTCGGTCACCACGAGCTCGTCGATGGGCAGGTTGCAGATGCGCTTCACGGCCTCGCCGGAGAGGACGGCGTGGGTGCAGGCGGCGGTGACTGTTTTCGCGCCGTTGGCGATGGCGATGTTCACCGCTGCCACAATCGTGCCACCCGTGAGGATCTCTTCATCGGAGATGATGACGTGCCGACCGCGGACATCGCCGATGAGGCCCGTCGCGGAGGCGCTCTCGTCGTTGCCGCTGCGCTCCTTATCGACGACGGCAAGCGGCGCACCGATCTGGCGGGCCATGTTCCGGGCACGCTTGGCGCCGCCGACATCGGGCGATAGGACGGTGGTGTTGCTCATGTCGCCGCGTTCACGGAAGTAGCGACCGAGCACGTACAGCGCAGTCAGCTCGTCGACCGGGACGTTGAAGAAGCCCTGGATCTGGCCGGCGTGGAGATCCATGGTGAGGATGCGGTCGGCGCCGGCGGTCTCGAGCATGTTCGCGACGAGGCGGGCGGTGATGGGTACGCGGGGTTGATCCTTCTTGTCGCTGCGCCCGTAGCCGTAATAGGGAATGACGGCGGTAATACGGCCGGCCGATGCGCGGCGGGCGGCATCGATCATGATGAGCAGCTCCATGATGGAGGTGCTGACGGGGGTTACGAACGGCTGGACGAGGTAGACATCGAGCTGGCGGATGTTCTCCTTGAACTGGACGAAGATGTTTTCGTTGGAGAATTCGAAGATATCGACATCGCCCAGGGGGCGGCCAACCCGATCGCTAATCGCCTGCGCCAGCTCGGGATGAGCTCGCCCTGAGAACACCGCGAGGTCGCTGTACACGCCCCGGAATGTAGCACGGACGTGGGGCAGGGAACAGTTCCCTGCAGGTGGCAATGCGGTGACCTGGGCAACCGGGCGAAGATGCAAAGAGGCGGAGGAGTGACCTCCCCCGCCTCGCGCTGGTTGCTCCTGTGGAGCGCCTAAGCGCTGCGTTCCACCTTCCAGACGGTGCTAGAGGTTGGGTCGTTGAGAGCTATCCAGTAACCGAGGCCCTGGGTGAGGGTCGAAAGGTCATTCGCACCAGGCACGTTCACGGCATCCGGGAAGTACGCGTGGTAGGTCTGTGTGGAGGCGTTGAAGCCCCAGATGACGGCCACCTGACCGGTGATGTCGTTCCCGCACGCATCAACGCCGCCCGAGAGCGCATCGGCAACCGATGTGCCGGTGGCGCCTGGCCACGCTACGAGTGTCCAGAGGCCGCTCAGCGTAATGCTGTCCGTCGGGCCGCACGTTGGCGTGCTGGGGCCAGTCGGGAAGACAACGACTGGGGCGCCCGGCTGTGGTTGCGGCACGACCGTGATGGTGCCGCTCGAACTGCCGGTGCCGCCCGCTGCGACGACGACGATGGTGCACTGCTGCGGTGCGTTCACGGCGGGCACCCCGATGAGCAGGGTGTAGTCGTTTACGACCGTGAAGGGCACGGGGATGCCGCAGACGGTTACGGAGCTTGCTCCGGAGAAGCCGCCACCCTGCAACAGCCATGCCTGCCCGTTGTTGGGGAACACGCTCGTAGCCGAGACGAGTGTTGGCTGCGCGAGGGCGGGCACGACGTCGGTTGTGCCGCTGCTCGCCAGGAAGTCGGGGTCGGCGCCGTCATAGTTGTAGATGGCCGTGAGGCTATGCGGCGCGGTGGACGAGGGAACGATGGCTGCTTCGCAGAGCGCTTGCCCCCACACGTCGAGCGGGACGGTGCAGAGGAGTGTTGAGCCATTGAAGAACGACACATTGCCGCGGAAGACGCCGGAGAGCCCGACATTCGGCTGGAACGAGAGGATCGATGGTGGATTAATCGTGACGGTCGCGGTGATGGCCACCGTCGAACCGGATACGTAGTTGTGGAAAGCGGCGGTCGCTGTGGTCGTGGTGCTCGCCGGGTTTATTACCTGGACGCCCGAGCCGGTGCTGCCGTTGTAGTCGGAACTCGGTACGTAGATGGCTTCAATGGTGTGGTTGCCCACATGCAGATTCTCGAGTGCGTCGTAGTCGTAGACGGTGCAGGTGGCGGTGCTTCCACCGCTGCCGCTGACGAGGTTCACGTTGCTGTCCCAGGTTTCCTGGCAGTCGACCGGCTGACCATCGATCTGGAAGTGCACCCAGTCCTGCAGCGGGTCGATCGTCGACGGGCTGTTGGCGGTGACGGTGGCTGTGATGGTGAACGGCTGGCCATACACGGATGGGTTGGGCGACGAGGTAACGGTCGTCGTTGTGTCGGCGGCGTTGACGACCTGCGTGATGGGATCGGAGGTACTCATGAGGTAGGCGCCACCGCCGGAATAGATGGCCTGGATCTCGTAGGAGCCCACATGCCAGTCCGCGGGGCCGTTAATGGCGCAGGTTGCCTGGGCCGAGGCGATTGCCGACGTGGTGCAGGATGTGATGTCGTTCCACGTACCGCCGTTGTTGGTGCTGTACTGGAAATCAACGGTGCCGTTGCCATCACCCGGGTCAGGGCTGACGGTGGCGGTGAGGGTGAAGGGCTGGCCGTACACGGACGGGTTGTGGTTCGAGGCCACGGTCGTTCCGGTAGTGATCGTGAGGATGACCATCTGCTCAAGCGGGTCCGAGGTGCTCGGGGAATACGAGTCTGCGTTGTCGCCGAAGAACGTGGCGGTGATGTGGTGGTCACCGACGGCGAGGTCGCTAATCGTGCAGACCGCAGTGAAGGGCGGCGTGTTACTGCCTCCTCCACCGGTGGTGCTCAGGGGCACGCCGCCACATTCACCGCCAGGGAGCGGACCACCATCATCCTTGAAACCGACGTAGCCAAGCGGTACTCCGTTGTCTCCTACGGTGACCGTGGCAGTGAAGGTCAAGGAATCGCCGGAAATGGAGGGATTGGCGCCGGACGTCAACGCGAGCGTTGTGGTTGTGTTCGACACGTTGATGGTGAGAGTGAAGAGAGCCCAGTCGGTAGGATACGTGGACCCATTGGCTGCGGCGACGTACAGGGCATAGCTGCCTTCGGTGCCTGTGTCCGGAGTTCCGGTCACGGTCACGGTGTGGTCTGGGTTTGTTGTGAAGGTGAGCCCTGAGATGGTCGGGGCGTTGACGCTCCAATTGACACATGCCGGGTCACAGCTGGCGAGTGGAGTCGTGTAGTTGACGGAGGAGGTCCCTGCGAGCAGGTTGAGTGTATCGCTCGGGGGCGTGTATGACGGCGGGCCTGCGGCATCAACATGAGGAATGCGCAGGGTTAGGGCCAGCAGGATAACGAGTATCGCTGCAGCCGCGGTTACGAGGCGTTGTTGCCGGATTGCCATAGGAATCGCTCCACACCGAGATGACGGCTCCGGTAAAGTATGCAATGTGTCACCGAAGAATGCGATAGGTTTAGGGAGACAGGTGGCCTAGTTGGCACGATGACACCCGCCACTGTCCCGTCATGGAGCGGCCCAACGGTAAGTCGGTGGTTGTCTACACCACCATGCGGCGGGTGATCTCGTACATAAGCTCGCAGCCCATGTTCAGGTTCTCGATCGTGAGGAACTCGTTGTTGCCGTGGAAGCCGCGGCGCTCGTCGTTCGAAAGCAAACACGCGATGAAGCCGTAGGCCGGGATGCCCATCGCGCGCAGGAAGCGGTTGTCCGTGCCGCCGACGGTCATTCCGGGGACGACCACGGCATCTTCCATCGCCTCTTTGACGACGCTGTTAATGGTGCGAAAGAGCTCCGTATCCCACGGGACGGCCATCGGCGAGCCCTGGTCCGGCGAGTAGAGCTCGACCGTCACGCGTTCATCGTCGATGCGGTCACGGACCGTTTGTGCCCAGCCTTCTTTGGTCTGCCCGGGGAGGATGCGGCAATCCACGACGGCCTCGCTCTTCGCGGGGATGACGTTCGCCTTGATGCCAGCGTTGAGCATCGTCACGTTGAGCGTGTTGATGAACATCGCGAGTAGCTCGGGCGTGTTGCGGATGCGCTCTTCGACGGCGGCGCGGTTGCTCATGGGCGGCATGAGGCCGGCCTCGGCGAGGCGGTCGATGTAGGCGGTGGTCTCCGGGGTGAAGATGAGGTCGCGGTCCCATTCGGCGACTCTGACGAGGGCTTTCGCGAGGTGGACGGCGGAGTTATCGGCGTGGGGGACGCTGCCATGCCCGGGCCGGCCGACGGACGTGAGGCGCAGCCAGCAGATGTCCTTTTCGTTGGTGGCGACGCTGAAGAGTTTGGCTTCCTGCCTGCCGAAGCGGTCGCTGCCGCCGCCGCCTTCGCTCAGTTCGAATTCGACGTCGACGATATCGGGGCGGTGTTCGCAGAGCCATTCCATGCCCCAGGTACTGCCGGCCTCCTCGTCGGGGACGGCGCAGAAGATGACATCGCGCTTGAGCGGCACGCCTTCGCGCTTGAGGAGGAGGAAGGCGATGAGCTGCATGATGCCGCAGCCCTTCATATCGACGGCGCCACGGCCGTAGACGCGGCCGTCCTTGATGACGCCCTCGAAGGCGGGCATGTCCCAGTACTGCGATTCGACGGGGACAACGTCGCTGTGGTTGCAGAGCATGATGGGGCGCTTCGAACCATCGCCCTTGAGGCGCGAGACCATGACTTCGCGGTTAGGGGCTGTTTCGATGTACTCGGTTTCGAAGCCTTCTTTTTCGAGGAGGCCGCCGAGGAAGCGGGCGGCTGGTTTTTCGTTGCCGGGGGGATTGGAGGTATCAATCTGGAGGTAGCGGACGAAGATATCGAGTGCTTCGGCGTGGATGGCGGACCAGTTCGGCATAGGAACCCCTCGGAAGGACTGAGTGCTCAGGACTGAGGACTGAGTGTAGCGGATGGGCGGCTACGAGAGGACTGCGTGGCCACGCGCGACGGATGAGACCGTCGCTCTGTCCCGGTCGCGGTACTGACGATGGTGCCGCGTCATGGCGCACGGACGCCGACGGCTGAATGCGTGCTGACACACTCCCAACCTCCCGCGCCAGCGGTGCGCGCAGCTACTTTTGGATGGTAGGCGTTGGACGACAGACGACGGTAAACCTAACGGGACTTCCAGGCGGGGTCGCGTTTTTCGAGGAATGACTGCACGCCCTCTTTGAAATCTTCGGTTTCGAACATGCGGTTGAGGGCGGCGGCGTTGTATGACACATGCTCGGCGGCCGAGCGCGGGATGGACTGGTAGAGGAGCCGCTTCGTCTCGGCGATGGCGAGCGGGGCGCCTTTCGAGACGGTATGGGCGAAGGCTAGCGAGCGATCCTGGAGTTCGGCGTCGGGCGTGACTTCGATGACGTAGCCGAGTTCTTTCGCGCGTTGGGCATTGATGATTTCGCCGGAATACAGCAGGTAGGCGGCGTTTTGGAGGCCGACCACGCGCGACAGCAGCCACGTGCCCGCGCCGGTATCGGTGATGAGGCCGCGATGGATGAAGACCCAGCCGAAGCGGGCGGACTCGCCAGCGATGCGGAAGTCACACTGGGAGGTGAACTCGACGCCAAGGCCGACGGCCGCGCCATTCACGGCTGCGATGGTTGGCTTGGCGGTGGAGGCGAACGTCCAGGGCGCGGGCCGGTTGGGGTTGGCTTCGCGGGCGGCGGCTTCGGTACGCTGGGTAGAGCTGCCACGCGCGGAGAGCTGCTGCAGGTCGGTGCCGGCCGAGAAGGCGCGGCCTTCGCCGGTGACAACGATGGCGCGGACGCGGTCGTCGCTATCGGCGCGGCGCACGGAATCGTCGATGATATCGAGCATTTCGTAGGTGATGGCGTTGAGCTTTTCGGGGCGGTTGAAGCGCATCAGGCCAATGCTGCCATCGACGGTGTATTCGAAATCGGCCATGTGGAAGTCCTCAGTCCCCGGCCCTGATCCCCAGCAGGCTGGGCGGGGCCGGTAGTTCGTGTCGGCGAGAGTATAGCGAGTGCCGGAGGAGATGGCAGGCGCCAGGACATTCTCGCAACCTGCCGGCGCGCTATGTTTGGAAGCAATGGAGCATCCGGACCATGTAGCGCTGTTGCGCAGGGGCGTCGCCACAACTGGCGGGGTGTGGGCGGATTTTGGCGCAGGGCGCGGCGCGTTCACGCTGGCGCTGGCGGAGTTGCTCGGGGGCGGCGCGACGATTTATGCGATCGATCGCGACCGTGGTGACTTGCGACGAAACGCCGAGGCCATGAGAACACGGTTTCCGGATGTAGATGCGCACTACCTCGTAGATGACTTCACATCCGCGCTCGATTTGCCGGCGCTCGATGGGCTCGTGATGGCGAACTCACTGCACTTTCAACGGGACCAGGCGCCAGTCCTTGACCTGCTCCGCGGATATCTGCGGCCCGGCGGGCGCATGCTCGTGGTCGAATACAACATCGAACGCGGGAACGCAGCCGTGCCATACCCGGCGCCGTTCGAGCGATGGAGGCAACTCGCGCACGCGACCGGGTTCGAGCACGCCGAATTGCTGGCGCAGCGACCAAGCCGCACGCTCGCCGAGATCTATTCGGCGGCGGCGTGGTAGGCCGCGGGATGGGCGCGCGTTAGAGCGAGTAGGCGAAGCCCTTGATGTCGCGGATGGTCGCGAAGAAGACGTCCGGCATGGCGGTGCGGAAGATGCAGTCACCGGCGTGACAGGTGCCGTTGACCGTTCGGCTGACAGCGCTGACATCGGCGTGCAGCAGCTTCGAGAAGTAGGCGAGGCCCTCGTCGCGCAAAGGGTCGAGCTGGTTCACCGAGATGACGTGCGGGGGGAGACCACGAAGGTCATCATCGGATGCGTGGTACGGCCAGGCGAGAGGGTTCGCGGCGTTCGCGCCTGACGGGTCGTACACCCGAGCGATTGCGCCCATCATGGCCACATCGAGGAAGTAGCCATCGTTTTCGGTGAGCGATGGCAGTTCGGGTAGTAGATGAGCGTAGGCGTTCGAGATGTAGGGGCACTGGGCATAGATGCCAGAGACCTGGTTCAGCCAGCCTTCGCGCCGTGCTTTGAGGGCGGTCGCGAGTGTGAGGTTGCCACCGCCTGATTCGCCCGACACGACGATCTTCGAAATGCCGAGTTCGTGCCGGTGCTGGTAGGTCCATTGGACACCGGAGGCGCAGTCGTTGAGACCGGCCGGGAAGGGGTGCGGGCCCAACGCGCCGCCGGCGTTTCGGAACTCGACGCCCACCACGACGAGGCCTGCGTGAGCCAGCTCGTCGCGCCAGCGCACGTATGAGCCATCGGCGGCTTTGAGCATGGTCATGCCGCCACCGTGAAGATGGACGATAGCAGGCGCCGGACGCGGGCCCGCCGCGGGCTCGTGGATGTAGAGGGTGATGTCGTTGCCATCGACGCCTGTGATGACCTCGGTACGACGGGTGACGCCCTCGACCGGCGGAAGCGAGCTGAACAGGGCATCGAAGACGCCCGCGTTGCCAGCCTCGGCGAGATTCGTGAACTCGATGATGGCCTCGATGGGACTGTCCTTGTCGACGGGAGCGGCCATTGGCGCGGCGTCCATGCCCACAGCAGCGAGCGCAGCAATCATGCGTGGGTCGGCGCGCGGGTCATCCTTGAGCACCATTGCGGGGTCGCCCAGGCGTCCCGGCAGCACGACTTTCGGGCTGACTGTCGTCATCTGAATACCTCCGTGCGGCGCATAGTGCGCCGATCAGCCAAGGCCGGCAAGCGGCGCTATTTTGCGGCGCCTTCGAAGATGGCTCGGGGGTTGCCCACGGTCATCTGATGGATATCGGCGTCGCTGACGCCACGCTCGCGGAGCATGGGGACGACATCGAGGGGGATATGTGTGTACTTCCAGGTCTCGGCCATGCGGTCGATCAGCTCTTGCGGCGCCCAGTGGAAGTTGCAAGAGGCGTCGTGTGAGAGCGTGATGCGGTTGGCGTAGCCGGCTTCGCAGAGCTTCGCGAGCATATCGGCGCGCTGTTCGGAGGTGCGTGGCCGTTCGATGCCGATGCGGTCCATGCCGCAGTAGCTGCCGTTCTGGATGATCTGTTCGAGGTAGGAGAAGTCGTCGGAATCGTCGGAGTGGCCGATGACGGTGTGGGAAAGATCGAGGCCTTCTTCCTTGAAGACGCGCTGCTGGTCTAGCCCCGTGCGGTTAGCCGGGTAGGTGTGCGTGCAGATGGGGACGCCAGTTTCGATGGCGGCACGCGCCGAGGCCCGAAGGACGCGCTCGTTCATCTCGTGCATCTCGGGTTCGGTGGCGCATTTGATTACGCCGGCGCGGACGCCCGTCGTGCTGATGCCCTCGGTGATATCGCGGATGAAGAGATCGGTCATGACTTTGTCGTCGCGCATGCGGAAGTAGAAGGGATAGGGGGTGTAGTAGAGGCCGGTGGCGACGATGATCTGCATGCCGGAGCGGCGAGCGACATCGGCGATGTGCGCGGCATCGCGGCCGAGGTCGATAGGGGTGAGATCGACCATAGTCTTGACCCCGGCGTCGAGCGCGGCCTGCATGCGTTCGAGTGCGCGGGTCATTTCGTGTTCGCGGTCGAAGAGCTCCGGGTACTGCTGGTCCATCGGAGGCCAACTGACGCGGACGTGCTCGTGCATCAGCGTGAAGCCAAGGTCAGCGGTATCGATCGGGCCGGTGGCGGACTGGATGGTGGCCATGGTCGCTCCAGTGGTGGAAGTGAGGGGTACGATGGCGGCGGAGCGAGCGCGTGTCAATCCATAAGCACGAGGGTGATGCACGGCAGCCCGGCGAAATGCCGGGCTGCTGCGACATCTTGAGGCGCGCGGTTCGCCGTTAGCGGCCGCCGACTGCGCCCACGGGCTCGGGCGCGGTCTCCGCGGGCGCAGGAGCGTGGACAGGTTGGGTGGCGACGTGACGGCTGCCTTTTTCGGCGACACGGTAGATGAGCCCCTTGCCGCGGGCGAGCTTCCACTGGGCGCTGAGCGCGGGGAGGCTGGCGGTAAAGAGCGTGATGGGCGCCATGAGCGGCCACATCACGAATTGGCCAACGAATGCCTTCCTCGAGACATAGTCCGGGCGCTTCGGCCGGGCGAAGTGGTCGAAAGCGATCATGGCGAAGAGGGGGAAGATGCAGACGGCGATGAGGATGCCGCAGAGGTTCAGCCACATCGTAGGTTCGATAAGCCCGGTCTTGCCAAAGGAGAACCACGTCCAGGGATGGACGATGTTTTCGGGGTGCCAGCCGGGGCCAGGTACGCCGAAGCGGTGCGTCCACCAGTAGGGAAGCGGCGCGCCGTACGAGCCGGCCAGCTTGGAGGGCAGGAAGACGCCGAGCGTAACGATGTACCACTGGGCCATCCAGAGGGCATGGACCTTTGTCACCGAAGCCGCGAGGAGCGCCCTACGGCGAATTCCGAGCGGTGAACCGCGCCTGAGGGCGGCTCGCATCGCGTAAGGGATGTCGCTCGCGCCCCACGCGTGACGGACGGCTTGAGCGTAGTGGGCTTTGAGCGTTTTGAAATAGCCATCGGTGAGGACGCAATCGTTGCCGAGCTTGAGAAAGAGCGGTTCGCAGCGGACATCATCGCCGAGCATGAAGCAGGCTTTGAGGAAGACGTGCCAGTCTTCGGGGATAACCTCTTCGTCCCAGTAGTCGATGTCGTCGAGCAGTTTCCAGCTTGTGGAGTAGCAGGAGGTGGGGAACATGACGCTGCCGGGCATGACGAGCGTAGAGAGACGGTTGATGCCGGAGAGGCCGTCGGGGATGCGCAGCGGCGCGGGGATGTCCCAGATGTTGTTGCTGTTGAAGATGGCGGGCTCCCAAAAAGTTCGGTAGGGCCGCTTTGCGGTGAGGAAGAGGTAGTTGAGCGCTTCAAAGTGACGGTGATCGAAGACGGCGTCGGCGTCGCACGATGTCAGCGTGTAGCGTTCGATGTCCTCGCCGGCGCGCTCGATGAGGCGGATCTGGGCCTCGCGGGCGGCCCAGGCTTCGTTCGAGCCCTTGCCGGGGGTCTCGCCGGGGAGACCTGCCGGGTGGTAGGTGGCGAACATGTCGCCGAAGGAGCGGCGGTAGCGCATGAGAAGCCGGGACGCCTTAGCGCGGGCGCCCGGTTCGCGCGCTTCCATGGCGAGGACGAGCACGATCTGGTCTGCGTTTGCCTGCGCGGCCAGCGAATCGATAGTGCGGCTGAGGCTCTCTTCGGACTCTTTGTAGTTCGGGACAATGACCATATGGCGAGGCCACTGCCAGGCATGTGCATCGGGGTGTGAAGGGAGCCACGAGCAGTACTTCGCGACCCAGTTGGTGCGTTCCCACTTTCGGATGCGGCGGAGGCCGACCCAGCAGGCGACGGCGACAGCGTATGACCGCAGCAGCCAGTACCCAAAGAACAGGGTGGTGCCGATCGCGAACGCCCAGGGCGCGTAGTAGGGCGCCCAGAAGAGCGTGGAGACGAGAAAGAGGGAGATTGAAAGGGGGATGATATCCCAGAGCCGCTGACGGAGGTGCGTCGCCGACACGAGTGCCGGCGCCTTATGGAGGCGTACAGGTGCGCCACCCGCTCCGAGTGGCTGAGGATAGGTTGCCATGGAAGAAGTCCCCTCAATATGAGGAACTTCCAACGCCGCCGAGGTTAGCTGCCGGGCTACGACCGGAGATAGCCGTTTCGCCACCCCAGAGCTCACAAGGAGTGTGCTGTGGCGAATTCGCCCCGAGTTTTGGGTCCCCCGTCCTGC
>JAFKFP010000118.1:0-2117 GCA_017308185.1 bacterium
GGACGTCGCGGCCCGGCTCTACAACAAGGACATGCTGGATCCCAACCAGCCGATCGGCGACAGCGCCTATCGTGATGGTGCGTCCGATATCAGGGAGTGCCATGCGACGCCTTTCCATACCTTCGAGTATTGTGCTATCACCGCCTACAATTCAGGTCAACGATCTCAATGATCGTGCCTTCCAGATAGGGTCATGGCGGCCGACAATACCAATACGAATGCCGTGGGAGGGATGTCGATGGGATGGCTTGATGGGCAGGTAGCGATCGTTACGGGCGCCGCATCTGGCATCGGCAAGACTGCGGCCGAGACCTTTGTAGCCGAGGGCGCGCGCGTTCTCCTCGCCGACATCGACAACGACGGTATCGGCGCGCTCATCGGCCAACTCGGGCACAACTATGCGGACGGTGCTGTCACCGACATCCGCGACGAGTCGGCGGTGCAGGATATGGTGGCGCAGGCGGTTCGGCGTTTCGGGCGGCTCGATATCGCGTTCAACAACGCAGGCATCGGTGGATTCTCACCGATCCAGAACTACCCGCTCGCAGACTTCGAGCGCGTGGTTGGAATCTGCCTTACCGGCACGTTCCTCTGCATCAAGCACGAAGCGGCCGCGTTCATCGCGCAGCGCCGCGGCGGCTCGGTGATTAACATCGCCAGCTTGAACGCTATCCAGGCAACGGAAGGCTTCGCTGCGTATTGCTCGGCCAAGGCCGGCGTAGCGATGCTCACGAAGGTGGCTGCACTCGAGCTTGGCCGGCATGGTATACGCGTCAACGCCATCGGGCCGGGTCTTATCCATACTCCCGCCACCGCGGGGATGACAGCTCTCCCTGGTCTCGAAGACGCCTTCATCCAGGAGGCTCCGATCGGCCGTGCCGGCGAACCTGAGGACGTGGCGAAGCTGGCCACCTATCTCGCTTCGGATGACGCTTCGCTGATGACCGGTCAGACGCTGTACATCGATGGCGGCGCCAGCCTCAAGAAGTACCCGGAGCTATTTCGTTTCTTCGGTACATAACGAACGCGAGGCATGACGGCGCACGGTAGGCGCCGTGGCTCAGGTGCGCCTCAGGCGTATACTCACCGCATGGATTGCCCTTCGGACCACACGGCCATGACCGTCGTCACCCACGAAAACATCGACGTCGAGCAGTGCCAGCAGTGCGGGGGTGAATGGCTCGCCCACGATGAACTCGGCGAGCTTGAAGCCGCCGATGAATCTGACCCGAACGTACGCGCGGGGATGGTGGAATACCTGCCGAATCCCAGCGAACTCGCGTGTCCCGTGTGCAGCGTCGCTATGTACGAATTCGACTACCGTGGCAACCCACTCGAGTTACACGCCTGCCAACAGGGCCACGGTTACTGGCTCAATGCAGGCGATGAGATCAAGATCCGCCAGGTGCTCATACGACACGCCGCAGATCTTCAGCGTGCCTCGCAGGTAGAGGCAACGTTTGGCCACTTTCTGGACAACCTGCGCAAGAAGTACGGCGGGAGCCACCGCCCCTTGCTGTGATGCCCGTCGGAACCCTGCTTCGCCGCCGCACCGCCCTTCCGCTTGCACAGACCGTAGCCGAGAGGACGACCCCACAAAGAGCGGCGCCAACGACTGCCGGTCTCGAGACGTCTCCAATTGGCTCCTTTGAGTACACGGTCCTTTTCCGTTTGCGTTTAGACCGGCTCGCGCTGCGCGCTCTGGGTGGGCGATTGGGCTGCAGTTCCGTAGCCTCTCGTACGAAGGGCGTGTTCGTTGCCGAGGGAGGGCGCGGTGTCACGGCAGGGCGTCGCGGGCATCAGATCGCTTGCGGGGGCCCGTAGATGAGTATGTGCTCGAACGCCTCGCCGTCTTGTAGAGGCCCGGCTGCCCTCGCAGTCACCGCACCGGTTCGAGCCCGGTCTCAGAGCGCCGGCAGCCCCATAGCGTCTCTACAATCGAAATCGCGCCGTTTGTGTCGCGGTAGGGTCAGCAGCAACCGAGCGCCGCAGCGCTCCATACGGCGATTGGCGTCACACCGTCATCGAACCACGTACGAACGAGACCAGGTAGCTTCACGCACGACGCCATCGGCCGTAAACCATCTGTCATCCATCGTCTCGGGCTGTTAGAAAGC
>JAFKFP010000118.1:2158-5365 GCA_017308185.1 bacterium
CCGCCCAATCCAGGCTCCAGTCTGTGATCTGGAGGCCGTTCACCAGCACCTGGCCAGGGAAGCCATGGTGGTGAACGTGCACAATTGCGTTCGTGTGCCTAGGGCCGGTCGATCTCGAGCCCGTCCATGGAGCCTTCGGCCCGCCAGTCCTCCAGCACATTGTTAAAGTGGTTGATCCCCGGAAGGTATGCGCCGCCAGCGATACTGCCCATCGGTGCACCTTCGTTGTTGTAGTAGCCGGGCGTGCAGGCAATCTGAAAGTCCTGGTTGCCCATCTGCATGCCGGTGAAGTGCTTCACCCACGCATCCTCGCCTTCGGGTGATGGTTCGACTGTCGTCCCGCCGCGGCGCTGTGTCTCGGCGATGATGTACGCGATGTGCTCCGCCTGCGAATCGAACATGTGCGTCATGTTCGCGGAGAAGGCATTCTGCGAATTGCCGATGTAGAACCAGTTCGGGAAGCCGCGCGTCGAAAAGCCGTGCAGCGTCTTCAAGCCATCGCGCCAGTGGTCGTACAGTGAGACGCCGTCACGTCCGTTGATGGCGAAGCCGATGCGCCGCTCGAACCGTGTGGTTATCTCGAATCCGGACGCGTAGATGATGCAATCGACATCGTACTGCTTGCCGCCGGTGCAGATGCCCGTGGCGTTGATGCGTTCGACGCCCCTCGTCTCGCTGACATCGACGAGCGTCACATTGTCCTGGTTGAAGCAGGGCAGGAATTCATCGTTAAAGGTAGGGCGCTTGCAGAACTGCCGGTAGTAGGGCTTGAGGCACTCCGCCACTTCGTCGTCCGTCACGGTGCTTGCGACGCGGTGCCGGATCTCCTCCATCTTCTCGAAGTCGGCGATCTCGGCGAGCTCGGCCATCTGCTGCGGCGTGAGCTGCTTCTCGGTGGAGAAGATCATCGAGCGCAGGCGACGGGAGACGTCCGTCCAACCGTCGGCCACCAGGTCTTCCTCGACCGGCATCCCGGCGAGGACGGCGCCAAAATTGTCGCGCCTTGCCTTCTGCCAACCAGGCTGATCCTTGAGTGACGCCCACCAGTCGGGGTCTGTTGGCTTGTTGCCGCGCAGGTCGACGGAGGAGGGGGTGCGCTGGAAGACGTACAGGTGTTTCGCGCACTGCGCCACGCGCGGCACGCACTGGATTGCCGTGGCCCCCGTCCCGATGATCGCGACGCGCTTATCCGATAGGTTGGTCATGCCGCCATCGCTATCTCCGCCGGTGTAGGCGTAGTCCCAGCGGCTGGTATGGAACGAATGGCCCTGAAACTCATCGATACCGGGGATGCCGGGAAGCTTGGGGCGGCTCGCGGTGCCCAGCGCCATCACGACGAAACGTGCCCGGATATCGTCGCCTCGGTTGGTCGAGATGTGCCAACGCTTGAGGGTGTCGTCCCAGTCCAGCGACCGGACGCGCGTCTGGAACCACGTGCGCTCGTACAGCCCATAGTGGCGGCCGATGCGCTTCGAGTGCTCGAAGATCTCGGTACCGAACGAGTACTTTTCCTTCGGCATATAGTTGAGTTCTTCGAGAAGAGGAAGGTAACAGTAGGATTCGATGTCGCACTGGGCGCCCGGGTAGCGGTTCCAGTACCAGGTGCCGCCGAAGTCGCTCCCGGCTTCGACGATGTGGAAGCCATCTATTCCTGCTTCCATCATGCGGGCGCTCGCCAGCAGACCGCTGAAGCCGCCCCCAATGATGACGACGTTGACCTCATCGGTGATGGGCGCACGTTCGATAATGGTATCGGCGTAGGGATCGCTTTCGGCGTAGGCAGCCCACTGGCCGGACATTTCGAGGTACTGCTCGGCACCGTCGGGGCGAAGTCGGCGATCCCGCTCGAGCTGATACTTCTGCCGCAAAGCGTCTGGGTCGAACGCCAGGTTTTCGTTGGAGAGAGGCGCTTGTGTAGTCATGGCAGGAAGCTACGCACTGTAACGATGGTGGTCAATATCAAATCATGCGGAAGACACCAACATTACCGGACTTACTACGCTGCGACCGGGATTGAAGCGAATTGCGAGGCCCTGCCAGCGCTCTCAGGCTGATTTCGGGCCGGGCTCCCAACACGCGGCTGGTGTCGCCGGCTTTCAACAACACACGGCTAGCGCCGATTCGAGTACGGGTTCGTCGCTTCGTTGATAGCGTCGGCCAGGAAGTTCAGGCAGAGCAGCAGGAACGCCAGGATCGCTCCCGGGAAGAGCGCATACCACCATGACGTCTGCAGGTACGCGCGAGAGGCGTTGAGCAGGCCACCCAGCGAGGGCTCCGGTGGGCGCTGGCCGAGGCCGAGGTAGTTCAGCGACGCCGCGATGATCACGGCAGCCGCCATCGCAAGCGCCATCTGCGTGAGCAGTGGGGCGATGGCGTTCCGGGTGATGTGGACGAAAATGAGGCGCATCGGGCTCGCACCGAGCGACCGGGAAGCAAACACGTAGTCGCGCTGCTTCTCGACGATCATCTGTGCGCGTGCGAGCCTGGCGAACACCGGGATGTTGAATACCGCAATTGCGATGGCCACGTTCCGCGGGCCAGGCCCGAGGATGGTGAGGATGGCGAGCGCGGTAAGCAGGCCCGGGAACGCGAGGAGAGCATCAACGACGCGCATGGCGACGGTTTCGACGATCTTGCCGGCATAGCCCGCGATGAATCCGATGCAGCTCCCGACGATCGCCCCAAGCGCGACCGCGCCGATGGCGACTTCGAGCGAAGCGCGCAGGCCGAATAGGGTGCGTGCGAGCAGGTCGCGCCGCAGCTCATCGGTGCCGAACGGGTGCGACCACGATGGGGCGAGGAGCCGTCCCGAAGCGCTTCCCTGGAGCGGATCGGCCTGCGAAATGACGCCAGCGCCCACCGCGAGTACGACGAGGATGATGAGGCCACTCACCGCGATGATCCCCTGTGGGTTGCGGATCAGGCGCCACAGGATCCCGAACAACATGGACTCTCGTGCTTTACGAGTGTGCCAGGCGACTCGTGCCTGTTCGCCAACTGCCTGTGCCGTCATGAGCGCCTCACCCGTGGATCGGCGAAGCCGTACGCAAGGTCCGCGGCAAGATTCACGACCACGAAGATAGCGACAAAGATGACGAGCGTACTCTGGATGACCATGTAGTCGCGCGTATTGATCGCGTTAATGATGAGGCGCCCGAGGCCCGGCCGAGTGAAGACCTGCTCGATCACGATGGCGCCTGCGAGGAG
>JAFKFP010000312.1 GCA_017308185.1 bacterium
CTTGCGGCTCATCCGCCAAAAACGACGCTCATTCCTGGCAGCGAGTACGTGGTGCTTTGTGATGGCCAGGTGGTGGCCTCGGAGGCCAGTTACTCGGTCGGAGCTGACACGACCGGCGCACCGTTCGGCGGACACTTTCAAGTCTCCCGCTACGGCGGAGAACCGTATGCGTCAGTAAGCATCGCTGCCAATCGATGGACCGAGTCGAAGATAGGCGGGGTGCCCGCGGCTCTGGCTGAACCAATTCTTGCCGACGCTGGCCTCGGCCAGGGTGCCGTCGTGCAGTATCGGGACGGCGTGAACACCAAAGTCACGTCGTGGGGTATCCCGCTTGACCAACTCCTGAGGATCGCGGAAGGACTCATGCAATGAACCGGTTTATCGTAAGCGTGCTCGCGTTCGCTGCCGTCCTCATTCCAGCAATGGCCGCCGGATTGCTTCCCGGAGCTACATCGCCGTCGGCACACGCTACGACGGAGAGTCTTGAGCTGCGGATAAACCCCGGCCCGCAAGCGTACAACGCGATCCTCGGATGCACATGGCACACGGCTTGCACCTCGAACCCGCCACCGTTTGGCTACGGTTTGGACTGGAACAACGGGCATGAAGACTACAGCCCGAATACTCCGGTCTACTGGCGGTCCTGGGCGTATCGATCCATAGGGTGGACTCAGCTCGGGACTGCTGCCATCTTCCAAAACAATGGCAACTGCAAGGACACCTACGCAAGCGTCACCGACGCCTTCGGTTTTGGCAAGGGGGCTGTTGTCTACACGCACACCAACGCGTATACGGCTGGTGGTGGTATCACCATCCCTGCGTCGCCGAGCTGGTCGTATAAGAATCAGCGAGTTGGAAGCAGCGTGACGTCAGAATTCAGCTATTGCGCGTGGGACGGACAACACCTGCACCAAACGGCTGACACGACGATGTATTCCTCGGCGACCAGCAACTTCTTGACAACAGGCGGCGGCTACAACGTGGACAGCTCGGGTAACTGGCAACAGCGCCAATCGTGGCAGTGGAATTACTAGGGGCAATGATCATCAGCCCATGGCGTGGGGCGACTGTGCCGATGACCGGTGTCGAGCCCCACGTCGCGCTACAATGAACGTATGCCCGCCTACTCCCCAACCGTCATCGACCACTTTGAGCACCCGCGAAATGCAGGCGAGATGCCGGATGCGGACGGCGAGGCGACGACTTCGAACCCGGTGTGCGGCGACCGCATGCGAGTGATGATCCGGGTGCGCGATGGGCGTATCGACGAGGTGAAGTGGCAGACGCGGGGGTGTCCGCCCGCGATTGCGACGAGTTCGTTCGCGAGCGAGATGGTGGACGGCTGGAGCCTGGAGCAGGTTGACACGCTCACACGGGAGCAGATCGCCGAGGCGATTGGTGGGCTGCCGAAGGACAAGGTGCATTGCAGTGTGCTTGCAGCTGACGCGCTGAGGGCGGCGGTGAAAGATTACCGGAAGAAACAGGGCGGGTAGGGCCGCGTTGGCCCCTTGCAGGTGCGCGCGTCTATGATCGAAGCCACGGGCGGGATTCAGGCGCGGGGAACCACACAAGGGATGGCTGACAGCCGGCTCATCGAATTGCTCACTGCAGGGCTACGTACCCCCGTTGAAGGTGGCGGGCTGGCCATAGTGGATGATGCATCGGCGCTGGCGGCGGCGGACGCGCTCGCGGTGGTGGACTTTGAGATGAGCGGGCCGAACCCACGGATGCACGAGCTGCTGGATGCGGGGATCGTGCTGTGTGAACTCTCGGGTGTGCTCCCGGAACGCAGCTCGTGGGGCGAACGCATCCATCCGAAGCACATAGGGAATGCGGTGCCAGGTGCGCTCAAGGTGGTGGGGTATTCGCCGAAGGCATGGAAGCAGGCGATCAAACTCGAAGAGGCGATGGCCAGGCTGGTAGACGTTGGACGGGGCGCCGTTATCACCGGCTGGGGTATCGGACAGGATATCTCGTTCCTGACGGAAAGCCTGCGCCGAACCGGCATGGAGTGGCCCTTCGCGCCGATCGTGCTTGATATTCAGCCGATCGCGCGGACGCTCCTGGGCAAAGAAGTGGAGCGCTTCAACCTCGGGCATGTGGCGGACCGGCTGGGTATCGGGCGGATGGGCGAGCATGGCGCGCTGGCAGACGCGTTCGCAACGTATGACGTGCTGGTGAAGCTGGTGGAACGCGGCCAGGACTCCTAGCGCGCGACGGGCCTGCTATTTCTGTTCAAACTCGTGCCTCGCCCGTGCGAGCATCTCGGGCCTGCCGTAAAGATCGATGGCTGTGAGAGCGAGGGCTTTCGCCGCGCGGAGCATCCGGCGATGCGCCTCCGGCGTAGCGGCGCTGGCGGTGAACCCGGGCGTGTGGTTGACCGCATCGGTCGGGATGCCGAACGACGGGTGGATGGACGGGACAGCATAGGAGATGTTCCCCATATCGGTGCTGGCGCCCGCGATGCCACCCTGGCCTCCGCGGGCCAGGACGAGTTCGAACTGCTCCATGTTCTCACAATAGGCCTCGGCCATGACGGTGTTGGTCACGACCTCGGCGTAGGTGTTGCCGACCGTTTCGATGTCGACGGTGCAGCCGGCGGTTGCAGCGGCGCCTTCGAAGCAGCCGGTGATCTTTGCCCGGAGGATGTCGAGTTCGTGCATGTTGCGCGCGCGGATGTAGTACTCGGCGGCGGCCGTATCCGGGATGATGTTGGGCTTCACGCCGCCTTCGGTGATGACGCCGTGGACGCGGTCGGTGGGGCGCATTTGCTGGCGCATGGCGGAGATGCCGTTGTAGGCCATGACCAGGGCATCGAGGGCGTTCACGCCTTCCCACGGGGCAGCGCCGGCGTGGGCATTCCGGCCGTGGTAGCGGACATGCACCTCCTCGCGGGCGATAAGGTTGGCCCACGCGCTGTCACCCGGGGAAGGGTGGAGCATCATGGCCGCGTCCACACCTTCGAGCGCTCCTCGCTCGAGAAGAAAGATCTTGCCGCCGCCGCCCTCTTCAGCGGGGCCGCCGAGGACAACGATCGTTCCCTGCCCGTCTGCGAGTGCGGACTTGAGTGCGAGGCCGACCGCGACACCGGATGCGGCGATCAGGTTATGCCCACAAGCGTGGCCGATCTCGGGGAGTGCATCGTATTCGCAGAAGACGGCGATGGTAGGA
>JAFKFP010000313.1 GCA_017308185.1 bacterium
TGCCGGCGGGCATGGTGCTGCTCGGCAAGTGGAACTGGTACCTGCCCTCGTGGCTCGGCTGGCTCCCGCACATCTCCGTCGAAGGCGCCGCGGTGTCGTCCGGCAAGTCCGGCGCGCTGGACCCGCGGCTGGGTGGTGCGCCTGCCGGCGGGGAGTAAGCTCCGGCCGCCATCTAACAACAGAGATGGGGCATGGCATCACGCCTGCCCCATCTCTGTCTCCGGCACCACCGCAAGCCATGCCGGGCTATCCTGTGCAGTATGCGCTCGTCGCATTTTGACGTGATGTCAATGAGGAGATCGGTTAGCCGTTCACGACCGACGTGAGCAAGACAGGCGCGCTAGGCAGGCGCTCGATCGTGCACGGATCACCGAGCTCATGGGCATACAGTACAGCCGTGCCCAAAGTTCTAACCCGAATATCCACGACGATAGGATGACTGTTTTGACAGGCCTCACGTTCGGGAGCGTCTCAGACAAAAAGCTACTTGGCGCGTGTGGCCAGTCGGTGATTCTCAGCGGAAAAATAAACCAGCTGCGACGAAGCGGACGGCCGCCCGACGAAGTCCAGGCGGAGATGACAGAGGTCAACGGCCTAATACCACAACTATTTGTCCTTCATCGCCAAATGAACGCCAGGATGGACGAGTTGGAGTGGCCGCCTGCCTAACAACTCGATTCGTTCACTCCAGCCGATCGAAGGTGGCGTGCTGTTGCGGACAGGAAAAGGCCCGCTGGAACCCCTATGGCAGCCCCGTCGTGGCGACCGTATACACCAGCGCGCCGTCGGCCGCCAGCATGACGATCACGCCGAGCACGCCCATCGTTTTCGTCCAGCGGCCGTTCACAAAATCGCCCATGACCTTCCGATTCGAGGAGAGCAACAGGATGAGCAACACAAGAAACGGTGCGATGAGTCCATAAAGCGCCTGCGAGTAAAACAGCGCCTTGATCGGGTTCACCTTCGATATCGCAAGCTGGATGCCAACCAGCAGCGCCAGGCCGATGATCAGATAGAACCGCGGCGCTTCCGTTATCGGGCGGGTCAGGCTGCGGCGCCAGCCGAAGGCGCTGCTCAGCATGTGCGCCGTCGAAATCGCAATCACCGGGATGGCAAGCAAGCCCGCCCCAACAATGCCCACCGCGAACAGGTACTTCGCGTACGAACCGGCCACCGGCCCGAGTGCGTTGGCGATCTGCGCCGCAGTCAGCGACTGTGTGTCGGTTCCTTTGCCATGCAACACAGCAGCGGAAGTAATAATGATGAAGAGGCCCGTCACACTCGACCAGACCATCCCGCTCGCGATATCAAGGTTCGCGCGGGAGATGCCCTGCACGCCGCGGCGTTCTTCGATCTCAGCCTGCGTCTGCCAGAAGAACAGACATGTGCGGCGCAACAGTCTGGATCAGCGCGGAGCTCCAGTGCGGGCGCGCAAGGAATGCCGCGACGATGTAGGCCGCAAATACGATCACGAGCCACAACAGGTATTTCCGGACAGTCCGGTAGTCGAGAAAGATGGCGACGTAAGCCATCACCGCGGCCGCCGGGACAACGAAGTAGACGTACCCGGCGCCGGTCAGCATCCCGATGACCGCAGCCACCATGACGAGGTCGGCGCTGATGGTCAGGATATTCGCGATCGCCGTCGCAGCGACGACTGCCAGCATGATATTCCGGCCATAGTGTGTCCGGATCAACGATGCAAGGTCCGTCTTGGTGACGCTTCCGATGCGCGCCGCCATCTGCTGGACGCCGATCAGTAGCGGCGTCGCCAGCAGCATTACGAAGTTGAGCGAGTAGCCGTTCTGCGCGCCAACCAGCGAGTACGTCACAACGCCCGCCGGGTCATTGTCGGCGCCGCCGGTGATAATCCCGGGGCCGACAACCCGCGGGATCTCCCTCAGGGGCAGGTGCTTCTCCGCCGCTATCGCTTCGAGCGCGTCCCCGTCAGAGTCCACCGCGGGGTCCGGCGTCGCCCGCTGACGGATTCGGCTCACCTGGCCCTACTGTCGCTTTCGTCCGACGCGGCGACCACCGGAGGGATGACGGTCGTCTGGAGGCTCCGGGTGTCCTGGTCGAGCACCTCCTGGACAAAAAACGTGTCCGTCTCGTCCGCCTCAATAACCAGCACTGCTCTGCCGTCGTTCAGGCACGCCTCCACATCCTCCGCGTACGAGGGGGGTATGCGGCTCGCCTCGACATCCGACGTCCGTTCGAGCACGGCCACATCGGAAATGGCATCGGACAGCCGTTCCCTGAGAAGGTCAGCGGCGATCGTTGCCTGGTCGCAGTTTTCGAAACTTGCCCACAGCACCTGCCGCAGCAGTCCATGCCGGCCGTCGCTTTGCGGTGCGATGCGCACATCGAACGCAATGTGTGGGATCGCGTCGCCGCAATACCGGCGTGCCGCGCGTTCAACTTCCTCGAGTTCGGTTTCGCTCCCGACGGCGCCCGAAACGGTAAGCGTTTCGTCCTCCAGGGTTGCCTGGATGCGCGGTTGGAGGGGATGCCGGCCAGGACTCAACCCGTTGAGAACATCCGCCCACCAGGTCTCGACCTTAGGGTCCAAGCCGCGCTCATCGTTGCGTAGTGATTCGCCGGTCGTCACGTCGGTCCCCACGGGCGCGAGATAGACGCTCACGCCAGTCGGATTATCGTGCGGGACGCGTCGCAACCAGCAGCGGCCGGACATGGAACACGTGCCGAACTCATCGCAGTTCACGCGACGCGGTCATCCCGCCCGAACGCCAAAACAGGGCAGCGAATCAACTTTCGCTGCCCTGTCCCGTAGCGAGCGTTGCCGCGCGCTTAGTTGTCGTTCGGCGCCTTGTCGTCCGGTGTGCCCAGCCACACCGCCGGGATCGTCCCCATGCGGCCGGCGTGGTAGTCGCGGATGGCATCGTAGATCTCATCGCGGGTGTTCATCACGAACGGGCCGTGGAACACGACGGGCTCCCGCAGCGGCGTACCGCCGAGCACAAGCACTTCGAGGTCCGGCGTCTTGCTCGCCTGCACCGCGTTCGCTTCGACCGTGACGACCTCGCCCTTACCAAGGACTGCCATCTGGCCTTCGCGCAGCGGCCGCCGTTCCGGGCCAACCGTGCCTTCGCCCGCCATCACATAGACGAGCGCGTTGAAGTCGGGCCGCCATGGCAGCTGGACGCGTCCACCGGCGTGAATGGTCGCGTGCAGGTAGGTGATCGGTGTCCAGGTGACGCCTGGGCCTTCGTATTCGCCCAGGTTCCCGGCGATGAGCCGGATGAGCGCGCCCCCATCATCGGAGGTGAGCAGCTTGAGCGACTGCGGTTCGATCGACTGGTAACGTGCCGGCGTGAACTTTTTCGTCCGTCGGCAATTCGTCGTGCAGGATACCGGCGCCGGCCGTCATCCATTGGGTCGCACCGTCCGTGATCACGCCGCCACCCCCGGTCGAGTCCTTGTGCTGGATCGCTCCATCAATGACGTAGGTGACGGTTTCGAAACCGCGGTGCGGGTGCCACGGGGCGCCCTTGGCCTCACCGGGCGCGTATTCGACCGCTCCCCAGTGGTCCAGGAGCAGGAACGGGTCAGCGACGCCAGCATCGACGCCGGGGAATGGACGCCGCACCTGGAACCCTTCGCCTTCGATGGTGGTGGGCGCGGTGACGACTTTGAGCACCGGCCGCTCGGTGGTAGTTTCGCTCAGTGCAGGGCGCGGGATGCGCGGGAGGACGAGCGTATTCTCAACAGTAGCTGCTGGCATGTACAAATTCCTTTCCTGGATGGGACTAAAAGACGACGACCGAGGGCTCTGAGACTATCGCATCGAACGGTCCAGTTTGCGGAGGAGGCGCGTGAGTGTGGCGACATCCCCCGCGCTCATACAGTCGAACTGGCGCTCCATGAACGCTTCATGGCCCGGAACGACGCCTTCGAAGAGTGCGCGGCCCTTCGGTGTGAGAGCGACGCGCTTGAGACGCCCCTCGCGTTCACGCCAGAGCAGGCCATCTGCCTCCATGCTCGCGAGCAGTTGCGAAAGGTTTCCCTTCGTAGTGACGCGGCTCTCGGCGAGTTGCTGTTGCGTGATGCCGCGAGACTCTGCGCCCGCGATGTGTGCGAGGACATCGAATTGCGGCACGCTCAGTCCGCTCTCGCGCAGGTCAGCCGCCGCCGCGCGCTCCAGCTTTTGATGTGCCCGCGCCAGGCGTAGCCAGGCGAACACACCCGGCCTTCGCGTTCGCGCTTTCAACCCGTTGGTTTCCGATGTCATAGCTGTAGTTTAGTCCTAAACTCACCGAAGTCAAGGGGACATCGCTCTGCCCAATATCGGCCACCCGGGCTCGGTTGCCTCACGCTCAATCATGCGTGAGTAGGAGCGCTCATCGATTCCTGACCGGCCTCGTGGCCTGTTTGATCACGCACGAAGGCGGCTCGGCGGTCGCACTCGACATCTGCAGGCGATAGGCGCCTGGCGACACTCCCAAGAGCTCGGTGAAGCGGGTGCTGAAGGTGCCCAGCGACGAGCATCCCACCTCGAAGCACACCTCGGTCACGCTGAGGTCGCCGCGACGCAAGAGCGCCATCGCACGTTCGATCCGGCGCGTCATCAGGTAGCTGTACGGCGACTCACCATACGCCAGTTTGAACTGCCGGCTGAGATGTCCGGCCGACATCCCAACGCCCCGCGCCAGCGCTTCCACATCGAGGGGCTGCGCGTACTCGCGGTCCATGCGGTCACGCACGCGCCGCAACCAGGCCAGGTCTTCGAGGCGCTGTTGCGCGGTTCCACCATGAGCAGCCATCCAGACAGTATATGGGAAGCACCGAATCCTCCGGGGAGATGGTGCCGTCGTGACGCTGTCATCACCGCCGACCGCGCGTGGGGCAATCTTGGGCTCGACGTGCCGATCGAGCTGATTCGATAGTTCCAGTCGCTTTAGCTGCTGTTAGTCCTCGATGACCGCGAAGAGCTCGGCCAGCGGCAGTTCGAAGCGGGGCATGCACCCGGAGGCTTCGACGCCGTTGTCGCGGAAGAAGCGGCACTTTCGCCGCAATTCGGCCAGCGTTTGGTCGGGCGACCGGATCTCGATCGCCAATGTCGGTGGGTCGTCGTCGCCGCCTTCGTAACCGGGCTTCCAGAAGGAGACGTCGGGAAGGCGGTAATTGGGAAGCTCGCCAGCCTTGTTGCGCGCTTCAACGCCGGCCGCACCCCCATGTTCACGAATCCAAAGGCGAATGAAGAATGCTACCTCGACGGCAAACTTGCTGTGGCGTTTGTTCGGCATCGGCTTCTGGATCACCATCCCGTCGACGTATTCAAGGTACGGCTTCACTTCGGGAAGTGCGAGGTACTGCTCAGGCGTCATACGCACGCCGTGATACGGCGACTGCCATGCAGGCCGCCGCGGTGCGCGCTCCGCTCTCGGGTGCTTCGGCTGACGAATGGCCATGGGCACAGTATACCGGCTGACCAATGCGAGAGGCCCCGCACAACGGCGGGGCCTCTCTTTGAGAATGACGGCCGGCCGTCTCTTAGCCGCGCGGCAGGCCGAGCCCCCGCGTGGCGATGATGTTGCGCTGGATCTCGCTGGTGCCGCCGGCGATCGTCGAGGAGACGGTCTGCAGGTAGCTCTGCGGCGCGCGGCCGTGCATCGGCGCATCGTCGCCGAGCAACTGCCCGTTCAACCCGAGCATCTTCGTCGCCGTGCGCGCAATCCGCTGGCTCAGTTCCGTGTTGAACAGCTTGGCGATCGAAGCCTCGTGGTTCGGCACGCGGCCCTCGGCCTGGATCGAGATGACGCGGTAGCTCATCAGCTTCGCCGTCGCCGCTTCGATCCAGCGGTCCGTGAACTCGTGGCGCACGCTGTCCGCATCCGCAATGAGGCCCTTCGGCTTGTTCTCCTTCATGTACTTGAAGTAGTACTCGAGCGCCTGGCGCTGACCAACGGCGTTACCGATGGACGACCGCTCGAAGTCCAGCGTCGTCGTGCCGATGTACCAGCCGCGGTTGATTTCGCCGATGACCTGCCGCGCCGGCACACGTACGTCTTCGAAGAAGACCTCGTTGAAGGCGTGGCCGTTCGCCATGTTGATAAGCGGCCGGACGGTCACGCCGGGGCTCTTCATGTCGAGCAGGAAGTACGTGATGCCGCGATGCTTCGGCGCATCCGGGTCCGTGCGGGCGAGCATGAACATCCAGTCCGCGGTGTGTGCGCCCGAAGTCCAGATCTTCTGTCCGTTGATGACGAAGTCATCGCCATCGCGGACAGCGCGCGTCTGGAGGGAGGCGAGATCCGAGCCAGATCCGGGCTCGCTATAACCCTGGCACCACTGAACTTCGCCGCGCAGGATGGCGCCGAGGTGCTCCTTTTTCTGCTCTTCGTTCCCGTGGATGATGAGCGTTGGGCCGATCATGCTCGTGCCCATGCCGCCGACGTTCATGACGCGGTTCTCGGCGAAC
>JAFKFP010000314.1:0-4331 GCA_017308185.1 bacterium
GTTCGTGCATCGTCTCGAAGAAGGCGCTCTCGGGCTGGTAGCCGGCATCGACCAGCGTTTCGAAGGCGGACTTGATGAGCGCGGACACGCCGCCGCAGAGGATGACCTGCTCGCCGAAGAGGTCAGTTTCGGTCTCTTCCTTGAACGTGGTCTCGAGGACGCCGGCCCGGGTGCCGCCGATACCCTTGGCGTAGGCGAGGGCCAACTGGTGGGCGCTCCCGGTTGCATCCTGGTGGACGGCCACGAGACACGGCACGCCGGCACCCTCGGTGTAGACGCGGCGCACGAGGTGGCCGGGGCTCTTGGGCGCGATCATCGTGACGTCGACGAAGGCAGGCGGCTGGATCTGCTGGAAGTGGATGTTGAAGCCGTGGGCGAACATGAGCATGTTGCCCTCTTGCAGGCCGGGTTCGACGGCCTTCTCGTAGATCGCCTTCTGCACCTGATCCGGCGCGAGGATCATGACGACATCGGCTTCCTTCGCGGCATCCTCGGCGTTCGCGACACGAAGGCCTGCGGCCTCGGCGGACGCCCATGACTTCGAACCCGGGTAGAGCCCAACGATGACTTCGCAGCCGCTGTCCTTCAAGTTGAGGGCGTGCGCGTGACCCTGGGAGCCGAAACCGATAATGGCAATCTTGCGGCCCGAGAGCAGCGAGAGGTCCGCGTCGTCGTCATAGAAGAGGGTGGCCATGCTGAGAGACTCCTTGCGAGAAGTGGGCGGCACACGGCCGCAGATGTGGGGGTAGGGCCGCAACCCTAGATGGGGGGGATGATCTGCCGCTTGTGGCGCTCGGGGTCGGTGTGCTTGATGCCGATCTCGCGCAACATCCAGTAGCTTTCGATGACGCGAATCTTGCCTTCCACAACCCGGACCCAATAGGCCTGGCGCGGCCGGGAGGGGTCGATAGCGAGTTCGATCAGGGCATCCTTAGGGCCGTACAGCGCGTTCGTTACGCGCGGGGTGCCGAAGAGCGGCAGCGGCAGGGCGCGGCTCGCCTCGATGATGTTGTCGAGGCCCGTGGCGTTCCCGTAGACCGTATCGATGAGCACGGCCTTGTCGTCGAAGAGGGCCGCCGTGGCATCGTGATCGAAATCCGCGCACTCGATGGCAGCCACGAATGCATCGGCAGCTTTTTTGGTCGCAGCCGGGCTACCGCCGGGAAATTCAGCGGCGTCTTCCATCGCCTTCGTCGTGGGCTTGTCGAGTTCGAGGTCTCGGAGCATGCCATAGAGGAAGCGCCGCGCGATGCCGCGACCTTCGACGACGTACGACTCGACGACGCGCTGAGTGAATGGCCGCCAGGTGTAGCCCTTGGCCTCAATCGTGGCGCGCACGCCAACGCGGTCGCCATCCTCGAGGTATTCCAGCTCTGTGTAGTTGCAGTCGGCATACTCGCGCAGGAACGTCGTGTGCCAGTCAGCGATGGCGACACTGTCGTGCAGGATGGGTCCCATGAACGAGGCGAACGTCGCATCCGGGTTGTGTAGGGCTTCGATATCAGCAAAGCGGTCGAAATTGATTGCGGTGAGGAGCGCGTTCACAGTGTCGAGATTGGTCATGGGCGGGCAAATCCGTGGGTCAGGCAAAGATTGTCGGGATTGTACCGCGGCGAGGCCCTAGGTGCGATTTAGGGGCCTGAAAGGCCGGCGAACTAGAGACGCACCATGGCTGCCCAGCGATTATGCCGCCGTTCGACATCCACGGCGACGCCGAAACACTGGGAAACACGGCTGCCTGTGAGTACATCCTCGATTGGCCCCTGGGCGAGGCACGCCCCACTGGCGAGGAGGAGCGCATGGGACGCGGTGGGTGGTATCTCTTCGAGGTGGTGTGTGACGGTGATGGTCGGAAGGTCTGGCCGGTCCCGCGCGAGGAGCGAGAGGGCGCGGACAAGCCGCTCGCGCGAGGGCAGGTCGAGGCCGGACGACGGTTCATCGAGGAGTAACAGCGACGGGTTGGACATGAGGGCCCTCGCGAGCAGGATGCGCTGGCGCTCGCCCTGTGAGCACTCCTCGAAGCGGCGCTCGGCGAGTTCGGCCGCGCCAACGGCGCCGAGCATGGCCATCGCCTGTTCACTGTGCTCCTGCGTCAGGCGGCGCGGGAGCAGAATGAGACTCCCGAACGCGCCCGTCAGTACGATTTCCCGGGCCGTGTACGAAGGGCGCAAGTTGCGCGCGATATTCGGGTCGACAAAGCCGATCCGCTCGCGGAGTTCGCGCATGTCGACCCGCCCAAGCTGTTTGCCGAGCACTTCCATCGTCCCGGACGAGGGATGCGTAACGGCGCCAGCGAGGTTGAGCAACGTGGTCTTGCCGGCGCCGTTCGGGCCGAGGATGACCCAGTGCTCACCGGTACGCACTTCCCAGGTGATGTCGTGCAGCAGAGTGGTGCGCCGGGTGAGCTTTTCGGACCACCGCCACACGGTGACGTCGCGGGCACGCACGGCGAAAGGTTGTGGCGACGCACAGGTGTGGGCATTGACTGTGGGGGCGGGCATGTAGATGCCACAGTAGCACACGCGCACGTGCAAGACGGCTCCGGCTGCGGGCCAGGCGAGGCCATGATGGCCGCGGAGGGGGCAGCAGGATGGCGGTCGTCCGGGACGGGCCGTATCGTGCGAACGAGAGGGAGGCGTGCCATCGTGACCGACGTTGATGGGACCTGCGAACCGCGCTTCGAACGCGTGCGCGCGGCGTTCGCGCGCAATCTCTCCGAGCACGACGAGGTCGGCGCAGCAGTCTCCGTGATCGTCGGCGGCGAGCCGGTGGTTGACCTCTGGGGCGGTTCAATCGATGCGGCGCGCACGCGGCCGTGGGAGCGCGACACCATCGTAAACGTGTGGTCGGTCGGCAAGGCCGTGTCGTCGCTCTGCATGCTGCGGCTGGTGGAGCGCGGACTGCTGGAACTCGATGCGCCCGTCGCGACCTACTGGCCCGAGTTCGCGCAGGGTGGCAAGGCGGACATGCCGTTGCGCTACCTCCTCACTCACCAGGCAGGGTTGCCAGCGATTCGAAAGCCGCTGCCGCCAGGCGCGAATGTGCTGAGCTGGGACACGATGGCCGAGGCGCTGGCGGCGCAGGAGCCGTGGTGGGAGCCGGGTAGCGGGTTCGGCTATCAAGTGAACACGATGGGATTCCTGCTGGGCGAAGGGCCGGAGGAGGACTCGCGCGTGGCGGATTGGACCCCCTACCAGGCGGCGGCCGGCGAGGAGTCACAGCGGCCATGGCTGGAGCGCGACCCGGCGACGCTCGAGGGAATCGACCTTGCGCGGGTGCTCGCCTACCGCAACCCGCCGCCGCATCCCGATGGAGGCACGAACTCGCGCATGTGGCGGGCGGCGGAGTTCCCTTCGACGAACCCGCACAGCAACGCGCGGGCGATTGCGCGGCTCTTCGGCGGTCTGGCGAGCGGCGGGCGCATCGATGGGGAGCCGCTGCTCGATGCGAAGCTCATCGAGCAGGCGCGGACGATTGAATCAGATGGCGAGGACCTGGTGTTGGGGCGGCCGAACCGCTTCGGGCTGGGGTTCCAGCTCACCATCCCTGGCGTGCGGCCGCTCGGGCCCGGCGTGCACACGTTCGGGCATTACGGCAACGGCGGGATCCTTGGCTTCGCCGACCCGGATGCGCAGATCGGGTTCGCGTACGTGTGCAACCGTTCGGGGCGGTCGTGGCGGGACCCTCGAAACATCGCGCTGGTGGATGCAGTGTACGCGTCGCTGTGGTAGCGAAGCGGCCGACGCGCCCACCGCTGCGACGGCGTCGGCCGAGGCACAGGCTCCTTGCTGAGCCCTACGCCGTCTCGCTATGAAGCTCGTCGCTGTGGGCGACGGGGATATCTATCTCCTGACCACCACGGGTCAGCAGGAGCGGGCGAGTGCGCTTGGTGACGCAATCGGCGTTGACGACACACTTGCGGACATCGTCGCGGCCGGGTATTTCGTACATGACCTCCATCAGCACTTCTTCGAGGACGGTGCGAAGGCCGCGCGCGCCGGTCTTGTGTTTGATGGCCGTCTCAGCGATGGCGTGCAGCGCATCATCGGTGAAGACCAGTTCCACACCATCCATGGCGAAGAAGCGCTGGTATTGCTTGACGAGCGCGTTCTTGGGCTCGGTGAGGATTCGCACGAGCGCCGGTTCGTCGAGCGACTGCAGGCCGACCACCATCGGCAGGCGGCCGACGAATTCGGGAATCAAGCCGAACTCGAGCAGGTCATCGTGCGTGACATGGCGGAGAAGTTCGTCGGCGCGGCGGTCGCCACGGAAGCTGCGGTCGGCGCGAAAGCCGATGCGGACGTGGTCGCTGGTGAGGCGCTTCTCGATGT
>JAFKFP010000314.1:4337-4826 GCA_017308185.1 bacterium
CGCAGATGAACAGGATGTTCTGCGTGTTGATCTGCAGGAAGTCCTGGTGCGGGTGCTTCCGGCCACCCTGGGGCGGGACGTTGGCCACACAGCCCTCGATGATTTTAAGGAGGGCCTGCTGGACGCCCTCGCCAGAGACGTCGCGCGTGATGCTGGGGTTGTCGCTCTTGCGCGCGATCTTGTCGATCTCGTCGATGTAGATGATGCCGCGTTCGGCGCGCTGGATGTCAAAATCGGCGGCCTGGATGAGGTGAAGCAGGATGTTTTCGACGTCTTCGCCGACGTAGCCGGCTTCGGTCAGCGCGGTAGCATCAGCGATGGAGAACGGGACATCAAGCAGCTTGGCGAGCGTCTTGGCGAGGTACGTCTTACCGACGCCGGTGGGGCCGACGAGGAGGATGTTCGATTTTTCGAGTTCGATGTCGCTTTCGGCGGCGGCGCCGATACGCTTGTAGTGGTTGTAGACGGCAACCGAGAGGACCTTCTTGG
>JAFKFP010000315.1 GCA_017308185.1 bacterium
TCTCAGTGGAGGCGAGCCCGTTGATGCACTTCTCTGCGAACACGGCAGTTGCGTTCGCAAGGATTTCGATCGATTCCAGCAGACAGAACCCGGCGACGGGCATCATGGTGTTGAGTTCGAAGAAGCCCCATTGGCCGGACATCGCGATAGTCGCGTCGTTGCCAACCACGCGCGCAGCGACCATGACGACCGCCTCGGGGATCACGGGGTTGACCTTCCCGGGCATGATCGAGCTACCTGGCTGCAATGCCTGGAGGGCGAGCTCGCCGATGCCAGCACGAGGGCCGCTTCCCATGAGCCGGATGTCGTTGGCGATCTTGACGAGCGAGACCGCGAGCGTGCGAAGTTGGCCGCTCACCTCGACGATCGCGTCGATGGTGGACTGAGCCTGGAAGTGATTGGTGGTCTCTCTGAGTTGTACTTTGAGTTCGTCATTGAGGTAGGCGAGCGTGCGGGCAGCAAACTCAGGGTGTGAGTTGACACCGGTCCCGACGGCGGTGCCGCCAAGGGCAACTTCGCGCAGCGCTTCGCCCGCAGCGGAGATGCGTTTTCGGCCACGCTCAGCCTGGCCGGCATAGCCGCGAAATTCCTGGCCCAAACGAATAGGGGTGGCATCCATGAGGTGGGTGCGGCCGGTCTTCACGACGTTTGCGAAGTCGCCGCCCTTTTGCTGTAGTGCGGCTTCAAGGGTGTAGAGCGCCGGCAGCAACCGCGTGCGCATTTCAACGACGGCCGCTGTGTGGATGGCCGTGGGGATGACGTCATTCGACGATTGTCCGCGATTGACGTGGTCGTTCGGGTGCACGGGCCGGTACACGCCCTTCGGGCCATGGCCGAGGAGTTCGTTGGCGCGGTTGGCAATCACTTCGTTGGCGTTCATGTTTGTCGAGGTGCCCGACCCCGTCTGGAACACGTCAACGATGAATTCGTTATCCCAATCGCCGTCCGCGACTTCGCCGGCGGCGGTCATGATGGCGTTGGCGAGTTGCGCATCGACGAGGCCGAGGTCGCAGTTGGCGCGTGCCGCGGCGGCTTTAATCGAGCCGAGTGCGCGCACGAACGGGCGTTGGAGGCGCAGCGTGCTAATGGGAAAGTTGTGGGCAGCGCGCGCCGTGTCGATGCCGTAGTAGGCGTCGAGAGGCACGGGATAGTCGCCGAGGGCGTCGTGTTCGATCCGGGTAGGCTGTTGATCCATCAGCTACAAGCCTACTGCGCGCATGCAAGCATTGCGCGGCGCCGACTCAAGACATGTGGGACAGAACCGCGCCCCGGGGCGCCCGCATACGAGCATAGAGAGACCATGGCATAGAGCGTGTTGCAAGCGTGCCAGCACCATCGTGCATGTGTTGCAGAACCGTTACAGGTAGTGCGGTAAAACTAGCGCGCCGGGAGGCCGATGCCTCCCACGGGCTCCACCACAGTGCTGGATTCGACGTCAGCGATGAGAGGCCGGGCCTGCGCGATGGCTGCCTGGACGGCAGGGAGCGACAGGGAAGCATCATGACTGGCCTGGTCGTTCCACACTTCTGTTATCCAGATGACGTCAGCGTCGGCCGAGTCTTTTGCCACGATGTAGCTCAGGCAGCCAGGCAGGCTGTCGCTGGAGGAGAGCAGATGCCCGATGACCGTTTCGCGCTGTCCGCCGTTTCGCGAGCAATCCGTACATGTGCACCTATTGGCGGGGGGATGGTGGGCGATACTGGACTCGAACCAGTGACCTCGTCGGTGTGAACGACGCGCTCTAACCAACTGAGCTAACCGCCCCCGAATGGCGATGCTATCTGTCCTGGAGCGAGCTGCGGGCAACGCCGCGCACTCGCCCGCGAAGCGTATCATCGCACGCCGCTTTTATCTACTCAGATGGTCGCCGAGCGGCGTCGGGATACCGTCGATGGTCGCACTGTTCTTGTCGCGCCAGTACTCGCGGATGCCGTCTTCGCCTTTCGCATTCGTCCAGCGGACAAGGGTATCGCGGTCCGCGTCGAACGAGTAGTCGGGCACCCCGTAACCACAGGAAGTCTGCACCCGGTGGACATCGGCAACGATAATTTGGCGTGCGCCGGGGAGCCCGGGGAAAAGCGCACGCATGGACGGCCAGTCGGCCTCGCCCGGAAGGATGATTTTGCCAGTGGCATAGAGACGCAGGATGAGTGGTGGGCCGTTGAACGCGCAGAACATGAAGGTGATGCGGCCGTTCTCGCGGATGTGCGCCGAGCTTTCGTTCCCGCTACCGGTGAGGTCGAGGTACGCGACCCGGTTGGGTGTGAGCACCCGGAGGGTATCGAGGCCCTTGGGTGAGAGATTGACGTGACCGCTGGCAGAGAGCGGCGCGCTGGCTACGAAGAACAGGTGCTGCGCTTCGATGAACGCGCGGTGGGTTTCGGAGATGGCATCGAAGGCTTCCACAGGGGGCTCCTGGTGTGGCTCTGCATAGCGTAGCAAACGTAGTGGCTCACAGCGCGGGCGCGGCAGGCGGCCATCGGTATAATCGGCCACTGGCGGGGTGCGGCCCGCATTCGAAAGGGAGGGGCGGTTGGCTCGAATGGATTCTGAGGAAGACTACCTATTTTCAGGCCTGAAGGTGCTTGATGTGGGGACGTGGATTGCGGCACCCGTGGCGGCGACGATTCTCGCTGACCTGGGCGCGGATGTGATCAAGGTTGAGCAGCCGATCCACGGCGATGCCTATCGGAAGCTCGCCGAGAGCCCGATCGGCCCGCGGCCATCAGTCAACGCCTACTGGATTGGTGATGCGCGAAACAAGCGCAGCATCACGCTGAACCTCCAGACGCAGGAGGCGCGCGATGTGCTCCTCGAGCTTGTGCGGGAATGCGACGTGTACATCACGAACCAGCCCGCTTCGACGCGAGAAGCGTTTGGCCTGACCTACGAGCGCCTTTCGCAGGTGAACCCTCGCATGATCTACGCTTCGCTGACGGCGTACGGGGAAGATGGCCCCGACGCAGGGCGCGAAGGTTTCGATGGTGTGGCGTGGTGGGCTCGGACGGGCTTGATGGACCAAGTGCGCGCGTGGGGCCAGGCCCCGGGGATGTCGGTGCCCGGGATGGGCGACCACCCCACGGCCGTCACCATGTACGCCATGATCGTGACGGCGCTCCTGAGGCGCGAAAGGACGGGCAAGGGGAC